>CAYOPF010000035.1:9553-21898 GCA_964405755.1 uncultured Chloroherpeton sp. | reverse complement strand
ATTATATATTAATTGTAATATTGATTAATTATCTGATTAATTTGTTACGATTAATAAATGCTTTCAGGATTTTTATAATTATTGCACTTGTAGTAATGTTTTATTATATATGTTATTTTATTATACTATCAATTTGAAAAGAAAAATCATTTTATTTTTTTACCAATTTAGTTTTTTGTAAGTCATTATCAGATAGAATACTTATTAAAATTTCTGAATTTAAAGTATTTTCATAATCAATGACTGATTACCACATAAAAAAATGCATAATTCTTGTAACAAAATATAAAAATATCTATTTTAACATTTAGTTAAGTTCGTAAATGAATTAAGAAGTGTTCTATTAAATAGATAGAACAAAAAAAATAAAAAATGGGGGCTTTATGCATAAATTTACCTTAATTACGATTGCATTAATTTACTTGATGTTTTCCGAAGTTTTTTCAAATCAAACTATTAATGTAAATAATAATCCAGCAGCAGGTTACGTAAGAGCATCTTGGTACAACAGCCCAGCATTTTTTTTAGTTGATAATAGTGGCCTCCATAAATATGAAAATGATAACGAACAACTGCAAAACTATTTGAAATATTTAGGTAAAAATCGATGGATACAGGTTGTAGGTCAAACTTATTATGTTTACAACGAAAATCTAAACAAAATTGACAGTATAAAAAATCCGTATACAGAAAATTTAAGCAGGATGATTGATTGGCACGACGTTCTTCGATTAGCAAATGGGCATTATCTATTACTTCTTTTTGATTCGAAAGTAATGGATTTAAGCAAAATTGTTGATGGAGGAAGCGAAACAGCTAATGTAATTGGCAATTTATTGGTCGAAACAGACAGGACCGGAACAATATATTGGGAATGGAACTCCTTTGACCATTTTGAAGTTACCGATATTGTGGATTATTACGATTTATCAATGAATATAATCGATCACACGCATATTAATTCACTACAGGAAACATCCGATGGAAATATTTTAATTTCCATTCGTAACTTTGACGAGGTAGCTAAAATTAACAAAAGTAGCGGTGAAATCATGTGGCGACTCGGTGGTTCGGAAAGCAAAAATAACCAATATACCTTCATTAATGACACACGCAATAGATTTACTGGGTTCTCGCATCAACATTCTACACAAATTCTACCAAATGGGAACTTGCTCCTTTTAGATAATGGATGGCTCAATCCTTTGCAGCAAACCCGTGCAGTTGAATACCAGTTAGATCATACAAACAAAACTGCAACTAAGGTTTGGGAATATTTTCAAGCTGAAGGTGTTTTTGCTGGCACTATGGGCAGTGTCGAAGTGTTGCCCAACGGGAACAGATTCATAAATTTTGGTAGAAAATATATTACAGAAGTACGTCCTGATGGAACGGTTGCTTGGGAATTGGAATACTTCGACGGAAATGGTTTATACCATGCCACAAGGGTAATCGAATATATGGATGCTGTTTATATAAATATCGGTTCTACCGGGAATTTTTCGTTTATCAACTTTGATTATAACACTGGTGTGGAATTAGAAATTAATTCTATTCAGGGACAAGGAGATGTATCCGTTGAAAAACATAGATATCTTCCACAAGTTCGTAAGTTCGAAGATACTACATTTTCCGAGTTAATGCCCTATCGGTATGTAATAAACCAATACGGAATTCAAAGCTTTAGCGGGAGTATCAAGTTCAATGTGTCCTCGATACCCGAATTACTTTTTCCAAACAAAGCCAGATTATATTGGCGTCAAAAAGAGGGTGTGGGGGATTTCAAAGAAATTGAGTGCATTTATAGTCAATCTGAAAATGTGATAAAAGCACAAATAAACAAGTTTGGTGAATTCGTTATTGGAGTTTCAGTACTTTCCAAGCCTACAGCAATTAAACCAAATGAATTAATTTCAACACCAATTAATGTCAATTTAGGGTGGACCAAGGTTTCAGGAGCTAAAAGCTATAGATTAAAGATATCGAAGAATCAGAATATGACTGATATTCTTTTAGATACAACCTTAATTTCCAATAACCTATTATATCAAAATTTTGATTACAACACAACATATTATTGGCAAGTTAGGGCTATGAACGAGAAAGATACCTCGGAATGGAGTAACCTGACAAGTTTTACAACTCTTATTTCTTCACCAGTTTTAAATTACCCAGAAAATCAATCTTATGGAATTAAATTTTATGACCATCTTAAATGGAATAAAGTTCAAGGTGCGGAAAGCTATAGAATCGAACTAGCAAATTCACAAACTTTTTCGAGTATTACTCAATTTTTTGTAGGAATAACTGATACAGTTGTTGTTATACCCCCTTTGAAACACAATAAGAGGTATTACTGGCGAGTATATGCAATAAAGGGAAAAGACACGGTTCCAACTCAAATGCCGTTTTCTTTTACAACTATTATGGAAAGACCTTTTTTATCGTTACCATCAAACGAAGATATTAATGTTCCTTTGAATAAACAACTGGAATGGAACAATGTTGATGGAGCCGATTTATATTTGGTTCAGATATCAGATGAACCTAAATTCGACGAGTCAACGACAATTAATGATTCCAGCCATACTACACATATAGCTATCAACGAACTTGTTAATGAAAAATATTATTACTGGAAAGTAAGAGCTGTGAGAACAACAGATTCAAGTGAGTGGAGTGAAGTGTTCAAATTTAGAACCGAATTAATTATTCCAAAGCTATTATATCCAATAGATAAAACTGAAAACATCGAAGTCAATCCAATTTTTAAGTGGAAAGAACACCCAACTCAGGTTAATTATCATATTCAAGTGTCGAAATCATCGGATTTTTCAAGCCCAATAATTGACTCAATCATTGATGTTCCTTATTTTGCAATCCGAGATTTAAAAACTAACACATTTTTCTACTGGAGAGTAAAAGCAATTGATGATATATACCAAAGTTCATGGAGCTCTACTAACTTGTTCGAGACAGGCGATAACTTTATTGTTCAAGAACCTATGTTACTAATTCCAAAGCATAATACAATTGCAAATTTTCCATTAAAGTTTATGTGGACTCCTAGCCACGGTAGTATTAAATATAGAATTCAAATTTCTCATAACAGCAATTTTACCGAAGTTATTAAAAATGCAGAAACTATAGATCCGGATTTCATTTATGAAACAGATAAACCTGCAGAATATTATTATTGGCGGGTTAAGGCATTCACAACTTATGATTCAAGCAAATGGTCAAATGCTTGGTTAGTAAAAACATACAATCCTTATCAGAAAATCAATTTAGTCTCTCCCAAAAACGGGGAGTTACAAGTTCGAGTAAAGGATACTCTGAAGTGGCAACCAATAATTGGAGCTGACTTTTATATTTTGGATATAGCAGCTGACAAAGAATTCTCCGACATGGTTATTGAAAGTGTAAAATTACAGACCAATAATTATGTGTTCAACAATTTCACCAAAGGTAAACAATATTTCTGGAGAGTTAAATGCTCTATAAAAGATCACGAAAACATATGGTCGAATATTTGGAATTTCACAATTGAAACAAATAATACGATAAGTTCACCTAAGATTCTTTATCCCCTGAACAAGCAAGTCGGTTTTTTTGTTGATGGCCAATTAGAATGGGAAAAAGTTCCCGATGCACGATATTATAGACTAACAATCGCAAAGGATACACTTTTTGATGATATAGTAACCTCAATAATTACTTCCAGTAATAATTATGATTTGAAGAATAAATTAGATTATTCTGATAATTATTATTGGAGAGTTGCTGCTTTATCCGAAATAGCAAATAGTAAATGGAGTAGTACATATTCTTTTATTACAGAACTGGAAACACCAACACTGATATATCCAAATCACATGCAAACAAAAGTCGAATTAATCACAGAATTCAGTTGGAATGAAGTTAAAGATTATACATATTTCAGCTTACAAATTTCCGAAGATAAGGATTTTAGCAATCTCGATTATAGTCTTAAAAATATAAAATCAAACAAAATTCAACTAAAATTGGAAAAAGATCAAACTTATTTTGCGAGAATCAAATCGAATAATTATGAAAACGAAAGCCGGTGGAGTGAAACTTTAATATTCTCAACAGGAAATAATATAAATAGTATTTCTGATGTTGGTTTAAACGAAATTTTATTTTATCCAAATCCAGTTAAATCAACTTTGAATCTTATCAATTTTAATAATACTCAAGATATTAACTTATTCGATTTCAAAGGTAACAAAATCGAAATAATATTCTCAAATAATCAGATTAATTTCGAAAATCTTATTCCAGGAACTTATATACTGAATATTGATGGAAAATTCCACAAATTAATAAAAGAATAGTTTTAGTCGATTATTTCCTCGAAAACTGACTTTTTAGGTAAAATTATCTCAAACTTCGAACCTATTCCCTCGGAGCTAACAACATTTAACCTACCTTCGTTCCTTTCGATTAATTCTTTGCAAAGGATTAAACCCAAACCTGTGCTTGGTTCACCTTCTGTACCGATTCTAGATACCTTTTCGTCTATTTTGAATAGTTTTGACACTAATTCTTCGCTCATGCCAATCCCAGTATCAATTAGACTAATTCCTATGCAGTTATTGTCTACTTCATATGATTCTAAATATATCTTTCCATTTTTTGGTGTAAATTTTATAGCATTTGATAAAAGATTTCTGATGACTGATTCAAACATATTCAAATCTGAGTAAACAAAATGATTACTTTGTACTTTTTCTATTAAATCAATACTTTTGTTAATCAATTCTTCTTTAAAAATTGATACAGCCACATCAGTACTTACTTTAATATTTATAATCTGCGGCTCCACCATAATAACATCCCTTTGAAGACGGGACCAGTTAAGTAGGTTTTCGATTAAAGAGTATAAAGTTTCAGCATTTTTGTGAATTAAGCCAGAAATCTCAACCAATTCTTCTTTAGTGAATTGTTCGGATTGTTCATTAATTATTTTGGTCATTCCTAAAAATGAACTTAATGGACCTCGCAAATCATGAGCTATTATAGAAAAGAACTTATCCCTTTCACTTAAAGCATATTCCAATTGCTTGTTCGATTCTGTTATCTTTTCTTCCTTGTCGATTAATTGCTGATTGAGCATATTAATCGAAAAAGCTTGATCTTCCAACAATTCCCTGTTTAAAAATAGTTCTTCACTCCGGTTTTCATAAAGTTCTTTCAAGTCTTTCAATTCAAGAGCATACTGCTCTAATTTACTATAATTTTCTATCAAGCTTTTTTCATAATCTATCATCTGTTGGCGATAAATATTTCTTTGAATGATTATTGAAAGATTCTTTCCTATTTCAGCAAATGATTGTATTTCGTCATCCAACCAATGGTGTGGAACTTCAGTATCTATTCGCAAAATCGCAACAACATTATGCCCAAAATGTATTGGAATATCAACTAATGAGTGTACTGGATATTCGACAAATATAGGCGATATTTGCTCGAATTTTTCTGCTTGAACATTATCATAGCTCAGAAAACCCTGAATTTGAAGGTATGATAAATATGACTTCAATTCTACAATATCTGTTTCCGAAGTAGAAATTGAAGATGAATTATTTGGCTCAACTGAATGTTTAATAATAATGCGGTTATCATCAATAATTAAGTAACTAACACGATATTCACTAAAGAAATCAAAAATAGTTTGGACAGTCATACTAATCAATTCATCGGCTGATAAATTATCCATAGGGTTTGTTAAAATTTTGATTAGTGCTTTTAACTGATTTTTAAGTCTGATTTGATTACTTTCATTTACGATATTTTCTGAAATTTCGTGGGCTAAGAAAATAGATCCAATGATATTACCATTACTGTCCTTAAAGGTATCTTCACGAACCTCCAACCAAATTTTTTTATTATTGATGCTTGCGAAAACAACTTCATGGGAATTTGTTATCTTTTTTGACTTTATAATATTATTGTGATCTGCTAATTCTGATGGTAAATACTCCAAAATACCAACATCATTTATTTTGATACTTGAATTAATCTCAAAAAAGTCATAAAATTTTTCATTCCCAAAAATAATTTTCCCTTCCAAATTTTTAACCCAAAGGATAAATGGTATGCTATTTAGGAAAGATAAATTTTCTGCATTTTTCAAATCATCCCTAGAAAAGTTATTCATAAATTTCTCAGTGTATTTGGAAAGCATTAGTAACAAAAATCTTAGTTTGCTCGATTACATTTTCTAACTTATATTTTGGAGTTTGCACAACATATTCAATTAAGTGCCAAACACCGCCAATTAAGAAAGGAACTGCATACTCTGGGTTAATTCTGCTATTAATTTCATTCTTCTCAATCCCATCATCAATAATATATTTTAATAAATCCTTAGTTTTTTGAATTGTTCTTGTCAAAGGTGTAAAATCAGTATCGTTCCAATATGCGAATTCCTGCAAAACCATCTTAGCAGTTTCTTTTCGATTGCTTGCTAATACGATTATTCTTCTTGAGCATTCATATACTTTATCGACAGAGGAAATATTCATATCTTTTGCAACAAACTCAATTTCGTTGGCAACTGCAGTCCATATTTGAACCATCAATTCTTTCAAAATATTTTCTTTTGTTTCGAAATAAAGATAGACTGTACCTGTTCCAATTCCTGCTAACTTTGCAATGTGACTAATTTTTGAATTATGGAAACCTTGCTTCGCAAAAACTTTTGAACTTACTAAAAGGATTAACTCTTTTTTTGATTTATCAATATATTTTTGATTTGTCATATCTGATTTAAAAAATTAACTTTAAAATTACTAAAAAAAAATGAATTGCTATTCAATTTTGCAAGAAATTTCGATTAAGAATCTTTTTAAGAAGTTAATTCAAAATTTTTAATATTCTTTTCGTCTTTATTCGAAAAATAATAAATTGAAAAAACTATTTATAATATTTATCGGATTCTTGGTTATCTTTTTAAGTTCTTGTATCGAAGAAGATCCTCAACTTGTTAATCCACCTTCGAAAGCCGACAAAATTTTTATCAGATATATTAACTTTTCGGGAGATTATCAGGCAAAGAAAATGTCTTACGATAATGGAATATCAACCAATATAGTTAACTATTCAAAATCTACTGTTGCAGCTAATCCACCAGCAGATTCCTCACATATCTCAATAATTAATATTAATAACCAAACAGAATACAAAACTAGTAGATTGCTTAAATTTTCACCCAATATTTACTATTCCTATGTTTCTCTACCTGGACCATTAAGTCAGGGTAATCCAAAACCAACCGACACCATCTTTACTATCACTTCTTCATTGGCAATGCCTAATAACACAACTGATGCATATATTAAATTAGTTAACTTATATCCTGATTCCTTGAAAACTTTTTCTCTTATGCTAGGTTGTCCAAGTTCCAATCCGATATTCTCGGGATTACGATTTATGCAACAAACCTCGCCTTCATTTGTTCGAACTGGCTTAGTTGCATTTAGTATCGTATCTTTTAAGGATGCTATTCCCGAAATTATCGGAACATATGCTCTTCAAACCAAAGAGAGAGGCCAATATGCAGTAGTTATTGGAAAAAATCAATCCAATGGAATAGGAGTATATACCCTAGATGAACTTGATTTAACAACAAATTCATTTAAATATGCTCAAATCATTGATAAAAAATACACAAATTTCAAATCTATTAATGTTTCAAATAAAGAAATTAGTGTTATACACAATAATAGTAACGTTATTTCCCAAAATCAACCATTAGAATGGATTTCCAAAAACCATCAAATTGTTGCTTGTGAAAGTCAATCTAAAGATACAATTACTATACTTTCTGAAGATCAAGTTGTGAGTAATTTAACTTATTCATTTGAAGTATTGGAAAATTATTTGTTAGTTGTTGCAGATTCAGGGAAAAAACTTGCCTCTAAGTCAATTATCCTTCCACCGACAAGAATTTCGAATTACAACAACAAGGCTTTAATCAGAGTTGTGAATCTTGCTTGGGATTTTCAAAATATCGATGTGTCAATTGGGTCACGTCAAGATAAATTTTCCGGTCTGGGTTATTCTTCGGGGAATGCTTTAGTTAAAAATTTGGAATATGGAAAATATTCAGAACCAATATTAATCAATGAAGGTAGTATTCCATTATCTATTTTTACTTCTTTTGAACCCTCGGAGATGTTGGATAACTCGAATTCGTACGTGAATAAAAACAAAGAGTACTTGCTTGTTGTTACGCAGAATCAGAAAGGAGAACTTCTCAAATATATGATAGGCACCGAGCTCGAAGATACGAATTTGCAAAGCATCGAAAAAACTTCATTTATTCAAATCCTCAATGCAGTTACAGATGTTGATTTAGTAAATATTTCGATAAACAATGATATTGAAAGCGGGAAATTATTCTATACTAATGTTTTAGCTACAAATTTGCTTTATCGAAATAATAATGTTACTGTTAAATCAGATAAATCAGAAATTGGTATAACCATAAACCCCAAGGTAGAACATAGATATACCTTGATTTTAACCGGCACTTCAACCAATTTGGACTATGTATTACTTGAAAATAAAATTGAAAAATCAAATCCATTATTTGCCCAAATTAGATTCATCAACACCATTCAAGACATTCAGCAAATTAGCATTGTAGAAAAAATCAAGGACACTTCAGTAATTGCAATTTTACCTTATAAAGAATATACTTTTTACAACAATTTGGATAAAATTAAGCGCTACACATACTATTTCTTCGACAATCAAACAATGAAGTCATTTCTTAACTTCAATTTCGAAGCCACATTAGGCAAAAAATATAGCCTTATTATTGCAGGTGGAAGTAAAACAAAAAACAAGTATTCATCAATTCTCATACAGGAATATTAAACTCCTGGTTTTACCGAGTTTGTTTAGACAGTATTAATATATACCATCCTAATTCGTCTATTTTGTATTAAATATTACTTCTATGGCTATAAAACCGGTTTATAATTGTTTTCATCCTATACTTAATCAACCAACAGAGGAATTTGTTAATATTAATGATGAAGCATATAAGATAGCACGCGATCTCCAAGATACTCTTCACTCCATTTCGAATGGTGTAGGTTTAGCTGCCAATCAAATTGGTTACGATAAATCGATTATTTTAATAGATGTTCGTCAAATTGAGGAATACGCCAACTCTTTGCCTCTGATAATGATTAATCCAGAAATCATTTCCGAGTCGGAAAAGCAAATTGAAATGCAGGAGGGGTGTCTTTCAATTCCCGATTTATATGAAAATGTATTCCGTTCCGAAAGTATTCAGGTACGTTTTTGGGATTTGAATCAAAAGGAGATTGTACACGAATATGAAGGCTATTTAGCAAGGGTAATACAGCACGAAATCGACCATCTGGATGGGATTTTATATTTCCAACATCTTTCTTCTTTTAAAAGAACTTTGCTTAAAAACAAACTTAATAAAATAAGAAAAGGCGAAATTTTACCCGATTATCCATATATTATGCCTGATGGGAGATTGATAAATCCTTAAAAAATGCTAAAACCTTATTCATATTTCCATAATTAATTGTAATTTACAATTTATCAAAAATAATAAAACAGGAAAAAAATGAAAAATACTCTACTACTATTTTTGGCAGTTATTTTTGCTTATACAGCCCTTACTGCACGACCTAACAACAATGAACCTCAATCGAATTATTTTGTAAGTTCTAACTACAGTAAACAAAAAGATAATAATTGGCATTTGCTCACCCACAAAGGTATAACAGAAAAAGTTGGACTAAATGATTATTGGCCAAATGCTATACATGTTAAGCTCAAGGAGAAAAAACAGATAACCCTTAATAGAAAAAATATCCATAATTCACTACTTTCCAAGTCGTTGAATACAATGAATATTCAAAATATTGATTTGCCCTACGAAAGCTTTATTAAAGCCAACGAAGAAGATACATATGGAATTTCCAGGATATACGAGATAAAATTTGACTTACCAGTAGATCCCTATTCAATTTGCGAAGAATTAATGAGTAACCCAGAAGTGGAATATGCTACTCCAATATTTCGCCAAAGAGTCTATGATTATGAACCAAACGACCCTAGATTTGTATCTGGAGAACAGTATGCAATAACCATTCTAAAACTACAAAAAGCTTGGGATATATCCAAAGGCAAGAAAAATGTTAAAATTGCAATAGTTGATAGTGGAATAGACTGGACACATGAAGATTTAAAAGATAATATATGGAAAAATCCAGGTGAGGTTCCAAATAATGGTAAGGATGATGATGGAAATGGTTTTGTAGATGATGTAAATGGATGGGATTTTGTAGGTAATATTAGTGCTACAAATAATCCTTTGCAACCCGACAATGATACTAAACCCCTAAACTCGAATAACGAGCATGGAACTCACGTTTCTGGTTGTGCAAGCGCAGTTACCAACAATAATATAGGTGTCGCAAGTCCTGGTTTTTCTTGCAATATCATTCCGTGCAAAGTAGGTGCTGATAACCTTTATGTTGCAGATATATTAGTTGGTTACCAGGGTATTCTATATGCAGCCAATTTAGGTGCAGATGTCATCAATTGCAGTTGGGGCGGACCAGGTTATTCCCAAGCAAATCATGATGTAATTAAGCATGCTGTTTCCAAAGGGAGCGTAGTTGTTGTAGCTGCTGGCAATTCGGGTGGTTATCTTGATGTTGTTAAGCAATATCCAGCTGCTTTTCCGGAAGTATTAACAGTTGGTTCAACCGGAAGTAATGCAGTATCAACTTTCTCCGATTATGGAGTATCAGTCGACGTTTGGGCTCCAGGAGAAAATATTCTGTCCACGGTATTGAACAATCAGTATAGTCGCCAGAGTGGCTCTTCTATGTCCTCTCCTATAGTTGCAGGAGTTTGTGGGCTGATTAAATCAGTTCACCCTGATTGGTCTCCTAAGAAGGTGATGATGCAACTTCGTTCAACAGTTGTTAACAGATTATCCTTGAATGATGGAAGCAAACGACCTCTTTATTTCGGTATGGTAAATGCTACTGACGCCCTTTTATTTAATAATCAAGACCCCACCAAATTAGTACCTGGGATTGCTTTACAATCAACATCTATTCAAGGTGCTAACACTTTAAATTCTTATGAAAGTAATTATGTTAAAATCGATTTAATGAACTACTTATCCAACGCTACGAATGTTGAGGTTACCGTTTCTACTTATGATAATTGGGTTAAATTATCCGAAAACACACAGAAATTAGGTAACATAAATACTGACGAAACTAAAGATATGACTTTCAATGTAGCAATTGACCAAAATTGTCCTTGGTACCTTGCTTCGATTAGGCTTTTAATTACAATCAAAGCCGATAATAGTTACATAAATTACGATTTAGTCGAGTTACCTCTCAATTTACCCTCACAAAATGAATTTGGAATTGCTGCCAATTACCTTGCCCATCCAAGCTACTTCCAAATTAGTGCTATGATGATGATTGATAAAAATAGTGGATGGTTTGTTGGTAACGAAAGGCAACAAAATATGGGTGTTTACGCAAGAATAGTGAATGGATCACCTACTCAATTACAAACAACAAGCGGAAGACCTCTATATGCTGTTTACGCTTTTGATAACACTACTGCACTCGTTGGCACAGGTAGCGACGATGCAGTTAGTCAATCAGAAATAATGATTACAACCAACGGAGGAACTAATTGGAAAACAGTAAGTACAAGCAGTATTACTGGATTTATCAATTTTATACATTTCTATGATAGTAAAAATGGTGTATTTTTTGGAGATCCAATTGGCAACAGCACTGTGTGGGGGTGCGGAATTACAACAGATGGTGGAAATAATTGGAGTGTTCTGACCACGATTCCTCCAGCTCAGGTAGGTGAAGATGGTCTGGTTGGGTCTGGTCAGTTTACAGGTGATCAGATTTGGTTTGGTACTACTAAGGGCCGAGTATTTTATTCAAATGACAGAGGCAAAACTTGGACAATTTCTATTGCATCAAGTACGGGTAGAGCGGTTACAGAATTGTCGTTCAGCGATGATAAAAAAGGTATCGCAGTAATGTCCGACAATGTGGGTTCAGCAAATGCTAATAGGTATTTGGCACAAACTTCTGATGGTATAAATTGGAACAATCACCCCACTATCAATTACACGACTATGGGACTATTCCCAGTGTACGCTTTCTCACCAATTGATAGTAAAAAACAGTATATTCTTTTCTCGAATGGTTCTATTCAACAATCTGATGATAATGGAGCAACTTGGGGGTATTTGCAATCCAGATTATACGA
>CAYOPF010000035.1:0-9537 GCA_964405755.1 uncultured Chloroherpeton sp. | reverse complement strand
GGATCTCACAATCAATATGGTAGCAAAGTCCGTTTATGGCTGTTAGGATCGGGATTGAGTTATCTTGATTTTGAAAATAAACCAACAGTTTCTGTCAAAAAAATTGCAATAATTGACGATACTCCAATTGATTATGGCGATTTAGAGATTACAAAAAACAGAACTAAGATTTTGAAACTTACTGGAACAGGTAATTCCACTACAAAAGTGCAAGCATACCAAATTGTTCCAAAAGAAGGAACTTCAGCAGATGAATTTACATTTACCACTGAACTGCCTGTCTCTGTTGATGTCCAATCAATTTCGAATATACGTATAAGATTTAATCCTACAACAACTGGCAAAAAAGCAGCAACAATCAAATTAACAACCGATGGCGATCCACTCGATTTCGAAGTAATGGGAAATGCTATTCCTCTTGTCTCTGTTAACGATTTGACTGTCAACAAGATAAATATATTTCCCAATCCTGCATCAAAATATATTTTAGTTGAATTTACTTACAATTTAGCTCCGAACTCAAGGATTACCTTATTTAACTCATTAAGCATGGAAATTATGAATGTTCCCGTTGAATCCAATTCAAATATTATTCAAATTCCCGTTGATAATTTGCCACAAGGAGTTTATTTTATCAGAATAGATCAAGAAGGTACAAGTGAAATTTATAAAATAGTAATACAGAATTAACACAAAATAGTTTTGAAATTAATATTAATATGAGTTTCAAATAATCCAGGCAAAAAAATCATCCGATAACTTTCTCGTTGTCGGATGATTTTGTATTTATCAGTAATTTAAATTTAAAAAATGCGATATTTAAAATTCAATTTTGACAGTCCAATTAAATTTATCTTCAATTTCACCATATTGAATTCCTAAAAGTGTATCATACATTTTTTGAGATACTTCTCCAATTAGGTTATTATTTAAAATGTATTCAACACCTTTAAATGATAATTTTCCGACAGGCGAGATTGTTGCCGCTGTACCAGTACCAAATGCTTCAGTCAAATTGCCTTTTTCTAAGCCCATCAAGATTTCATCTATAGCAATAATTCTTTCCTGCACTTCTATTCCAAGTGACTTTGCTAGTTGAATAACAGAATCGCGAGTTACACCAGCAAGTATAGTTCCGGTTTCTAAAGTTGGAGTAATGATTTTTCCATCAATTACAAACATAATGTTCATCGCACCAACTTCGTCTATGTTGGATAAGTGAACTCCGTCGAGCCATAGAACCTGTGAATAGCCATCTTTTTTTGCTTCCATACCTGCATAGAGGGATGCTGCATAATTAGCAGCGGTTTTGGCACCACCCAGACCACCTCGGACAGCTCTGACGTATCTGTCTGCAACCTTAATTTTAACAGGATTGAGCCCTTCTTCATAATAGTTGGCAACCGGGGAAGCAAAGATGATTAGCATATATTCATCTGCAGGGTGAACACCTAACATATTGGATGAACCAAACATAACTGGGCGAAGGTAAAGAGATTCGCCTCTTTTTTGAGGAATAAACTCGCGATTGTAATATACCACTTCTTTGCATGCTTCAATAAATGTTTCTTCCGGGAATTCTGGAATAACCAACTTGTTAGCCGAATTATTCAATCTTTTGGCATTCATTATTGGTCTGAAAAGATTTGCACCACCATTAACATTGTAATATGCTTTTAAACCTTCAAAAATTGTTTGTCCATAGTGCAAAGTCATCATTGAAGGTTCAATTGAAAATGGTGCATAAGGAACTATTTCTCCTTTATTCCATGCTCCATTCTTATAATTTGCTACAAACGTATAATCTGCAAAATATTTGCCGAAGCTTAACTTCTTCCAATCGATACTTTCGTATCGAGAATCGTTTCTTTCAGTGAATTTAAATGTGAACATAAAATCCTCAAAATATATGAGTAAAAATTGTAATGTACAAAATTACAATAAAATTAGATAAAAGAAATATTCAACTTAATAAAAAATACACTCCGATTAATCATTTTAAAAATATTTAATTGAAAATTTGGAATTTAAAACTTAAATCGGCGATAAGCATTAAGAGCTACTCCAATTAACGAATAATAAACAATCATGGCGCTTCCACCATAACTAAGAAAAGGTAATGGTATTCCCATAACAGGTGTAATTCCCAGCACCATGCCTATATTAATCACTACATGATAAAAGAATAATATTGAACTTGTAAAAACAATCGTACTAAAGAACCTACTTTTAGTAATCGTACTGATGTAGATTAATCTCGAAAAAATAAAGTAATATAATATCAAAATTAAAGCTGAGCCCCATAAACCAAATTCTTCGGCTGGTACTGAAAAAATGAAGTCAGTCCATTGTTTTGGTATATATCGCAACTGTGTTTGAGTTCCTTGCATGTAACCTTTTCCGAATAGACCACCACTACCGACTGCAAGCACAGATTGCGTTACATTATATCCGGATTTTAACTTATCTGCACTTTCTGGATTTAAAATGTTCTGTATTCTTGCTCTTTGGTGAGGTGCTAATTTTTCGTAAATGAAAGGCGATGATGCAGAAACGAGAATTGCCAATGCTATAATGGTAACTTTGACATATAACTTATTCTTAAATAGAAATGTGATTACGGCAAAAATAGTCAAAACAATTATTATTTGTACAAAACCTTTGAGAGAAACAATAAGAATAATAGGTGTAGTTACTACTAAAAAAATCAATAACGAACTTACCCCTGTCCAATATAATAATCCGATGAAAGTAGCTACAATTACTGTTGCTGTTCCCACATCCGGTTGTAGCAAAATTAAAGCAATTGGAAGAAAAGTTACAAAAAGGATGGTAATTAAAACACGAATATGCTTAACACTAACATTGATATTCGAAAAAATAAATCCATAGATTAAAATTATTGCAAGTTTAGCAAATTCTGCCGGTTGAATAGATTTTCCACCAATCGACAACCACCCCTTTGTTCCATATATTTCTTTACCAATTACAAGAACTGCTAAAAGCCCAATAATCGAAAGAATATAAAAATACACAGACGCAGGTCGCAGAGTTTTCTCGGGAATGAAAATAAAAAAAATCATCGCCACAATTGAAACTAAAAATGAAGTTAATTGATTAGAAAACTCACTTGAAAGCAAGGTGTCTGCAGTTGCACTAAATATCGACATTAATCCAATAACCGATAGCGACAAAACTGGAATCAACAACTTGAAATCAATATAGTTGTAGAGCTTTCGCTCGACAAATATTTTTTGCTTCAGCATTTTTCTCCGGTTATTAAATGGAAAGCCTCTTGATAACGCAAAAGTGTTTTTTGAATTATTTCATCAGGTAAATCTGGTGGTAGCGAATTTCTATCCCACCCACAATTTAGTAAATAATCTCTTAAAACTTGTTTATCAAAATTAATCGGAGGATTTCCAATTAAGTAATCATCCTTTAACCAAAAACGAGAAGAATCGGGTGTTAATGCTTCATCAATTAATAAAATCTCTCCGTTACTTCCCAATCCAAATTCAAATTTGGTATCTGCGAGAATCAATCCTTTTTCCCAAAGAAAATCGTGTGCAAACTTATATAACTCTACAGAAATATGTTTGAGTTTAAGGGATAATGAATCACCAATAATCAGAGACATTTGTTCGAATGAAATATTTTCGTCGTGCCCAATGTCGTTTTTTGTAGCTGGAGTAAAGATTGGATTATCCAATTGGTCAAATTCTTGCATTCCTTTTGGTAAGGTAACACCACAAACCGATGAATGATTTTGGTATTCTTTCCAGGCAGAACCTGTAATATATCCCCTTACGACAAATTCTATTGGCAATGGCTGTGTTTTCTGTACCAACATACTTCGACCAAAAAGTGTTTCATTATATTTATGGCATATTTCTGGGTATTGATCCACCTGGTCAGTTATAAAATGGTTAGGAATAATATGCTCTGTTTGCTGAAACCAAAATTTTGCTATTTGATTTAATATGATACCTTTTTTGGGAACCGGTTGATTCATTATATAATCAAATGCCGATATTCGGTCGGAAGCAACCATTAGTAATTTGTCGCCCAAATCATAGACCTCTCGTACTTTCCCACGCTTAAATAAGGGTATATCGGGAATGTTTGATTCGATAACACTAATCATAATTTATTTTGCAAATTCGTTTATAAATAATGCAGAAGCTTTAATTCCACCAAAGAAGTTTTCGATAGAAAAACTTTCATTTGGGGAATGGATATTATCATCAGGCAAACCAAGTCCCATAAGAACAACTGGTGCCTTTAACACTTTAGTAAAAGTTTCAACAACAGGAATAGAACCACCTTCTCGCATGAAGACTACTTCTTTACCAAATGCTTGTTCTAATGCTTTGATTGCAGATCCAACAGCCGCAGAATGAGGATCGACTAATACCGGATTAGCAATACCCATAGGTGTTACCTTAACTTTAACTGTAGGAGGAGCTAATTTAGTAACATAATCTACAACTTTTTGAGCAATATCAGATGCTTTTTGGTTAGGAACTAATCTAAAAGAGAATTTTGCTGATGCCTTAGAAGGTAATACTGTTTTCTGTCCATCGCCAATGTACCCACCTTTTATTCCGTTTAAGTCGAATGTTGGTCTTGCCCATGTTCGTTCCAGGGTGGAATAACCCATCTCACCATTTACCTCGCGAACATCTAAATCTTGTTGGTATTCATCGAGATTGAAAGGAAGCTTAAGAAAGTTATTTCTTTCCTCTTCTGTAAGCTCCAATACATCATCATAGAAACCAGGTATGGTGATTCGTCCATATCTGTCTTTCATTTGGGTAATCATCCAAGCAAGAACATTGATAGGATTATCTACTGCTCCCCCAAATGTTCCTGAGTGTAAGTCTCTATTAGGACCGATAATTTCCATTTCAAAATATGCAATTCCTCTCAATCCATAACAAATTGAAGGTATTCCGTAATAAAACCATTCTGTATCTGATACGACAACTGTATCGCATTTTAGCAATTCGGGATTTTGCTCGATAAATTCATCAACATGGGATTCGGCGGCTTCTTCTTCTCCTTCAATAATAAATTTGATATTTACAGGGAGATTGCCATTAGTCTTCAAGTACGATTCTACAGCTTTTAAATGAACAAATAATTGTCCTTTATCGTCGGCCGAACCGCGAGCAACAATCTTCCCATTTTTTTCGAATGGCTCGAAAGGTGCTGTTTCCCATAGTTCTATAGGATCTACTGGTTGCACATCGTAATGGCCATAGTAAAGAATAGTTTTGGCATCAGCACCTGCCCCATTCCACTCTGCGTAAACCAGTGGATGACCTGGAGTCTCGATAACCCGTACGTTATCAATACCAATTTGTTTAAAGTCATCGACTAACCATTGTGCTGCTCGCAAGACATCTTGCTTGTGTTGCTCTTCGCTACTAACACTTGGTATTCTGAGAAAATCGTAAAGCTCGTCTAAATGACGATTTTGATTGTTGTTAATGAATTCAAGAACTTTTTCCATAATAATTCGTATAATTTTGTAATTTAGAAAACAAAATTAATTCAAAATTCGAAATAATTTATAATTTTTATGGGAATTTTAAAAATAACTAACGTATCGAAGAAATTCGGTGATTATCATGCAGTTGATAACTTAACGATGCAAGTAAAAGAAGGTGTTATTTTTGGGTTATTAGGACCGAATGGAGCGGGTAAAACTACAACCATCAGAATGATAACAAATATAATATTTCCCGATACTGGCGAAATCTTGATTATGGGAGAAAAGATAAACCCAGAACTGAAGAACAAAATTGGCTATTTACCTGAAGAGAGAGGATTGTACAAGAAAAACAAAGTTATTGAGCAATTGGAGTATTTTGGTCGGTTAAAAGGATTGACACAAAAGGATGCAAATCAGCGTGCTCGATTTTGGTTGAACAAAGTTGGTGCCTCGGGTTGGGAAACCAAAAAAATTGAAGAATTATCCAAAGGTATGGCACAAAAGGTCCAATTTGTTGCAACTGTACTCCACTCCCCCTCATTACTCATCCTTGATGAACCTTTCTCGGGGTTCGATCCGATTAATACTGAATTGTTGAAAAATATTATTTTGGAAATGAGAGCTAATGGAACGACTATCATTTTATCCACTCATCAAATGTACCAAGTTGAACAATTATGTGATGAAATATTGATGATTAATCAAGGAAAAGTTGTGCTATCGGGAAATTTAAGAGATGTGAAAAAACAATATGGAACAAATCATGTTATTATTGAATTCGAGGGCGATGGAGATTTTATCAACAATATTGAAAACATCAAAATTATTGATAAATCTTCGCGTAGAGTTGAGTTTAGAGTAGATAATTACGACGAAGCTCAACTTGTTATTAAAAATGCTATAAATAACAATAAAATTACTAAGTTTGATATCCAAGAACCTCCACTGAACGAAATATTTATTGATGTTGTAAGTAAATCAATTGGAGCAAAAAATGAAAAGTAGCAAAATATGGACAATAATTTCTTTCGAATTTTTAACAAGAATTAAATCAAAAGGTTTTATTTTATCAACACTATTGGGCCCGATATTCTTGTTGGCTATAATGATAATCCCCGGAATCGTAGCAGCTTTATCAATGGATGATACTTCCAAAAAAATTGCAGTTGTTGATAATACAGGATTTTTTTTAGAAAAAATAATATCGGCTGACAAATCAGTATTTTTTGCTAGCAACGAACCAATAGAAAAACTGAAGCAAAAGGTTTTAGATAATGAGTTGGATGCATTTCTTGTTATACCAAAGAATATCGAAAGCGAGGGTTCTGCGTCGGTTTATACTCCAGGTGGAGGTGGAATTGGTTTAGTCGAAAAAATCCAAAGCACACTATCCGAAATTATCCGAGAGAAAAGGTTAACCGATGCGGGAGTGGATAAATCAGTAATTGATTTAGTTGAAAAGAAAGTGAATATAAATACTGTAAAAGTAACTAAGGAAGGCGTTCAAAAAGATTACACAGAGTTTTATTCAATTTTCGGCTACATTCTTGGTTTTATGATTTATATTCTAATGTTTTCCTATGGTGCTTTGGTAATGAGAGGCGTGATCAACGAAAAAGCAAACAGAATAATCGAAATCATAAATTCTTCTGCGAGTGCAATGGAAATCATGATGGGAAAAATATTTGGAATTGCAGCAGTTGGTTTGGTTCAAGTTTTAGTTTGGATTATGATGGTTATGGCTGTTAGTCTTTTTGCTGGTTCTCTAATACCAATGTTTATGGATCAACCTCAAGTAGTTAATCTAAACAATATGCCAACTCCAACTCAATCCTTGCCATTCGAAATTCCACCAATACCAATTGGAACATGGGTTGCTTTCCTTTTCTTTTTCCTAGCTGGATATTTCCTCTATTCATCATTATTTGCTGCAGTTGGTTCTGCGGTAAACCAAGAAGAAGACGCTGCACAATTACAAACACCCATCACTATGCCATTAATTATTCCAATACTTTTTATGCCAGCAATAATGGGAAATCCAGATAGTCCCTTAGCGATAATTTTATCATTAATTCCATTTTTTAGTCCAATTTTAATGACAGCCAGAATTGCTGCAACCTCAGTTCCCTTTTGGCAAATTGCGTTGTCGGTTGCACTAACATTATTAACCTTGTATTTATCAATTTGGATTGCTTCCAAAATTTATCGTATTGGAATACTGATGTATGGCAAAAAACCTCAAATTAAGGATTTAATTAAGTGGATTAGAATTGCAAAGTGAAAATGTAATAAAACCTGCAACCTGGGTAATAATATTGCTTCATTTTTCTACCCTCCTTGGGATATTTCAACTATTTTCAATTATGGGATATGGGGTAACTTTTGTCGATTTCTTTCTAGCAATTCTATATTTCATAATAATCAAGCAGTTTATTTATGATGGAAGAAAATTTATAATTGTGGACCGCAAAGTAGCATTCTCTATTCTACTTATTATCTTTGCCGTTACTTTCTCGGGTGTTGGACTATTATTTTGGGCTGGTAGGGAATCATACATCCAGTTCTTAAAAACTTTAAGCCACTTTTTATTTGTTGCGATTTACGGTTTTGTAGCACTATCTGTCGAAATAAATTATAAAACAATTTTCAATATTTTGAAAATGTACTTATATTCTTCGATTTTGATAAATTTATACTCGATTTATCAATTAATTGCAAGAATTAATGGATTACCTTTTGCTTATATTGATATTACCAATATATCGTTCCAAACAAGAGATTTCGACAGAGAAGTCGGCGAATATACTCAGGTAGTTCTTAACTTTGAAAATTTTTACAGAGCTACTTCAATTTTTTCGGAACCTTCCGCTCTCGCATGGTTCAACATTTATTGCTTGATTATTATCTTGATTCCTTTACTAACTCATAATAAGCTAATAATTAAACAAAAATGGCTCTTATTTGTTATTCTTGGTTTAACAGTCGTAAGTTTGTTTCTGACTTTTTCTTTGTCTGGATTACTTATGATAGCTTTTTTTGTTCTAATGATTGTAATTATTGAGAAAATTAAACTACTTCGTTTATTCATTATGTCTGTAGCTATTATTGTTTTATTAACTGTAACAGATATGATTCAAATGAATTTTACTGAAGTTAGTGTGTCTGATTTGTTTTATACAAGAATTACTGGTTTGTTATCCGACCAAACTCGCGGAAATAAAATGACAGAAGGTGAATCTGCCCCCGACAGACTTGAATCTTTCAAAAATGCCCTTAATATGTTTATGGACTATCCTCTCACAGGTATTGGCAGTGGTAACACTTATTACTATCCTAAATCAACAAAACGTTTTACTCACTCTTCATTTTTCCACATGTTAGGTGAAAATGGAATTATTGGAGCATTTGCATTTCTTTTGCTGACCTTCTATTTTCTAAAGATAATAAAATATTTAAATAAATACCGGTATTTATTTATCGAGAAAATTCCCAAATTAGCTAGTTTGCAATCTTTCGCGATATATTTAACTCTCATATTGTTTTTTTCCAATTTCTTTATTGGTGGTGCAATAGGAAACTATGGATTCTGGCTGGAAGCAGGCTTGATTATAATAGTTTATCGTCAAACAGTGAAAGAAGTGGAGCAGAACAATAAACAAGATAATTTACAAAATCTCTAATTGTTTTGATCGAGCATCTGATGCTTAGGTTTTTGGAATTTTACCCTCTTGTATGATTTATATTTTGCAAATCTTTTGGATAAATCGGTTTCTGCAATAGTATTAAATTGTATATTAGATAAATTCCATTCATTTGTTTGGAGTTCACCACGAAACTTGAATTTTGAGAATATTTTTACAATATCAAAAGTGTTGATATTATAAGTAATTTCCATTTCTGCATTTTCGAAACTCTTCTCGTTTGGGAATTTTATTAAAATCTGTTTTAAATTTTTGTCTTTCGGATGTTTTTTAATTGATAACTTGTTCAATCCATCGTTCAAACCTGTTATCATTTTTGGATTTGGGAAAGGTATC
>CAYOPF010000034.1:10260-22113 GCA_964405755.1 uncultured Chloroherpeton sp. | reverse complement strand
TCAACCAGTAGTAACTATGGCTATGAATAGCGACGGTGCCGAAAGATGGGGTAAAATCACAGGTGCGAATTTACAGAAAAGAATTGCAATAGTACTCGACGATAGAGTATATTCTGCTCCAACTGTACAAAGTAAAATCACTGGCGGTAGCTCGCAGATATCAGGTATGGCAAATGCCGAAGAAGCAAGATTATTGGAAATAGTATTGAAAGCAGGTGCCTTGAAAGCACCAGTGCAAATAATTGAAGAAAGGGTGGTCGGTCCATCCCTTGGTGAAGACTCCATCCGAAGCGGTTTAACTGCAAGTTTGATTGCTGCAGCATTAGTTTTACTATTTATGATGGTATATTACTCCGTTGGTGGTGTTTATGCAAACATCGCAGTAATCCTAAACATTTCATCGTTGGTAGGTGTGCTTGCCTCACTTGGTGGAACTCTAACATTGCCAGGTATAGCAGGTATAATTCTGACATTGGGTATGGCCGTGGATGCAAACGTTCTTATATATGAGCGTGTCCGTGAAGAACTTCGCAAAGGAAGGACATTGAAGTCGGCAATAGATGAAGGTTTCGGAAAAGCTCTTAGTGCGATCTTGGACTCGAACATTACTACATTCATAACTGGTTTGATACTATTTTATCTGGGAAGTGGACCAATTCAGGGTTTTGCATTAACTTTAATGATAGGTATAATTGGAACTTTATTCACAGCAATTGTAATAACTCGAGCAATGATCGAAATCACTATGCAATTTGGCGTTGAAAAAATCTCGTTTGGCGAAAAAAAATTAACAGCAACTAAATAAGGAGAATCAAAATGCAAATATTAGATAAAACAAACATCGACTTTGTGTCAGCACGTAAAATTTGGGTCATTTTCTCTATTTCATTGGTAATGTTTGGAATTGTCTTCGCAATAGTTGTGCCTCCAGAATTTGGTATCGACTATACTGGCGGGGCCGAAGTTGCTGTTAAATTCGAAAAGGATATAACTACCGATCAAGTCCGCTCAGTTGTTTCGGCATCTGGCTTGAGAAATCCAGAAATTAAATCGTTTGGTGCAGAAAATGAATTTCTTATTCGTATCAAGGAATTTGGCGACGTACAAGTAAAAATTCAGGAAGCACTCAATAAAGTAGAAGGAAATAAATTCGAAATTTTGAAAGTAGATAAAATTGGTGCTAAAGTGGGTGGCGAAATGCGTCGAGATGCATTTTTTGCAGTAATTTTGGCAATGATTGCTATGTTGATTTATGTTGGTTTCAGGTTCGAGTTCACTTATGGTGCTGGAGCAGTGCTTGCTCTTGTCCACGACGTTTTGGTAACGACTACAATTATAGTTATTTTTAATAATCTCGGTATAATGGATTTGGAGTTCAACCAAGCATTAATAGCCGCATTGCTCACTGTTGTGGGTTATTCTATTAACAATACCGTAATTATCTTCGATAGAATCCGCGAAAATAAAGAGCTTCACAAGGGTATGAATTTCTTGAAATTAGTTAATTTTAGCATTAATGAAACTCTATCCAGAACTATTATCACCGTAACAACAGTATTGCTTGCTCTTGCTTCGCTTTTGATTTTTGGAGGTCCAGTGCTACAAGGTTTCGCATTCACTATGTTTGTCGGAACGTTAATTGGTACCTATTCTTCAATCTATATTTCAACAAATTTCGTAATTTGGTACTTGGAAAAAGTTAAAAAACAAAATTTGGAAGCCGGTTGGCAAGAAGAAAAAGCAAAAGTTAAAACTGCATAGATTAATGTTGGAAAAACCTTTAAAATATGAAATTATCGATAATGCTCGGGGAGTAGCTTTGGTGCAAGCCCCCGAGCAGATTATTGGTGGTAATGAAGTTTACGAGTTATCTCTTATTGCTTCGACAATACAAAAAACAGAAGCAAATTACTTAGTGCTGGATACAAGCCAAATCAAGGCAATTAACAGTAGCGGCATTGGTTCGCTGATTGCTATTATGCGTACTCTTTCGGCAAAATCTATTAATTTCAATATTTTGACCCCTTCTCCAAAAGTAATGGAGATTTTAACCATTACCCACTTGGATAAAGTTTTTAAATTAGTCAATGATTTATCAGAGTTGCAATAATTTGTACCTTTTATCGTGCTAGTAAGTAATGGCTAAAATTACAAAACATATTATCTCTTACCTGACCATTTTCTCCTTGCTCTTCTCTTCTTTGGGAATTACAATTTATTATCATCATTGCAATAAGGAAAAAATCACTCTTAAGTCAATTTCAGGTAAAATTAAATGCAACCATCAAGCCTTTGATAATAACGACGAAAAAATCAATAATGCCTGTTGCCGTCACTCAGATGGTGAACATGAAAGTTCCGAGCCCAAAGAACAAAATGACACTCCAATTGATGAATTAACATTAGACCAAGTTAGTTGCTGTGTGGATTCGCAGGTTACAAAGCAACTAAACAATGAATTTTTGAATAACACCAAGCAAAAAATAAGCGATAAAGAATTAGTTAAAGATAATCAAAAAGAAAAATCTGAACTTAAAAATGATATAATTTCTAAAACCAAAGATTATCTCAACAAAAAAATAATTTCCCCAATTAAAAAATTTATATCATTATTAAGGCAATTGTCCAAGCTTGCCTACAAATCCGATTCCGACAGCTACAGCTTATAATTTCCACTTTAAAATTAATTACAATTTTTGTTTCACTTAAATAAGGAAATTATTATGCGTTTAGTATTAATAATAATGATAGCAACGATTTCATCAATAACTATATATGCGGCCAATACGAAAGGAATAGTATTTGGCAAGCAAGACGATGGCAAATTGGTTCCGTTGCCTAACGCTACAATCAATATTTTAGGAGCTGATAAAGGCACTTTGGCTAATCGGGATGGATATTTCGATTTGAATGTAGGACACAATCAAAAGCTAATTATTAGTTACGTTGGCTATCGAAAAGATACTATAACAATTGACCACTCCAAAGATTTGTACGAAATAGTACTTATTCCGGAATTAACATCCAAGGATGTTATTATCGAAGATATGAGACCAACGAACATTATTGACGGTTCGAAAATGGCAAAAACCGAATTAATTACTCAGCAAGGATTGCTGAAAGCAGCTTGTTGTAACCTGTCGGAAAGTTTCCAAACCAATCCTTCGGTGGATGTTACATTTACTGATGCTATAACCGGTGCCAAGCAAATTCAATTATTAGGATTAGCACAAGTATATACTCAACTAATGACCGAAAAGGTACCAAATCTGCAAGGACTGGCATCCAGTTATGGATTGAATTTTGTTCCCGGTCCTTGGATGAATGCGATCTCAATTTCCAAAGGTTCTTCCTCTGTATCCACAGGTTATGAATCCATTACCGGGCAAATTAATGTAGAATATAAGTTACCAGAAGAAACCGAAAAGCTCTATTTAAATCTATATGCAAACGATATTGCTCGGTTTGAATTCAATTCAATAAGTAAATGTCAAATATCTGAAAAGCTTACTTCTGCCTACTTTTTTCACGGAAACATTAACAGATATTCAGTGGATATGAACCACGATAGTTTTGTGGATGTACCATTATCCGATCAACTGAATTTTATGACAAAACTAAGTTACAATGGTAATAATTACGAAAACAAAACCATTTTACAAGTTTTAAATGTTACCCAGAAAGCTGGTCAAATGAACTTCGTTAACAACAAACAAAACGAAACCACTTGGGGAACTACAGCCGATATTCAAAGAGTAAATTTAATTACCAAGAATGGGTATATATTTGATGGTGATAGATTTAAGAGTCTTGGAACTATTGTAAGTTTCACCCATCATAAGCAAAATTCACAATTTGGAAAAAAAGTATTTGAAACAGAGCAAAATTCTGGGTATGTTAATCTGCTGTGGCAATCCAATTTCGACCCCACTCACCAACATTCAGATGATGAAGATGGAGAAGAGCATTCCGAAGAAGCAACAAAACACGATTATCTGGTCGGATTAAGTTTAACATACAACAACTATTTGCAATATTTGGACGGGCGAAATTTTAGCATAAATGAATTCGTTCCAGGCACCTTTTTTGAATACACATTTTCGGGGATAAAAGATTTAGTAATTATGCCGGGCATTAGAGCAGATTTTCACAATAAATTTGGAACATTAATAACCCCTAGATTGCATTTAAAGTACCAGATTAACGACTTCAACGAATTTCGGGCATCTATAGGCAAAGGTTTTCACAATCCATTGCCTATTACAGAAAATCAAAATATACTTATGTCCAACAGAACGATTGTTTTCCAAGATGAACTTAAAATTGAAGAAGCTTTGAATCTGGGAATTAACACTACATCCGACTTTTCTTTATGGGGGATGATAGGCACTTTTAACACAGAATATTACTACACAAAATTCCAAAATCAGACAATAATTGATATGGACAACAGTGTGGCAGAAATTCTTATTTACAATTTAAAAGGCGATTCATATTCCCACAATTTTCAAGTAGATGCAAACATCGAGATAATCAACGATCTAAATCTTATGTTGGCATATCGCTACAATGACGTCTGGACAACAATTGGCAACGAATTGACCGAAAAACCATTGATAAGTAAATCCAAAATTTTCTTAAATACAGCCTACAGTTTTTCAGGATGGTCGTTCGATATAACAATGGAATACAATGGTTCTGGAAGGATGCCAAATACGACGAACTATCCTGCAGAATACAGATTAAGCAATCGTTATCCAGATTTTGCTTTATTGCACGGACAGATAACAAAGCAATTCGATAACTTCGAAATTTATCTTGGTGGCGAAAACTTAACAGATTATAAGCAACATAATCCAATTATTGCAGCAAATGAACCATATAGCAAATATTTCGATAGCTCTATGATTTGGGGACCGGTTCATGGACGAAAACTGTATCTTGGGGTAAGATACAAGTATAATTAATAAAATATACAATTAAAGAAAAATAAACTCGTTTTATTATTTATGTTTAACAATCTTTTTATTTAGGAGAAAAAACTATGAAAAAAACAGCAAAACTCTTCGCATTAGCAGCAGTGTTGATTGCTTTTAGCTTCTCTTCGGTTTTAGCCGAAAAAATTGCCGAAGCTCAATTAAAAACAAGCGCACATTGTGGTTCTTGTAAAACCAAAATTGAAAAAACTGTCAATAAATTAGATGGCGTGATGAATTCTAACTTGGACTTGGAATCCAATGTATTAACGGTTAAATACGATAGCGACAAGTTGAAGTTGGATGATATCCGTGCAAAAATTAAGAAAGTCGGCTACGAAGCTGATTTGTTTGATGGCAATACTACCAAAACAGAAGCAAAAAAAGACGGTAAATGCTGCGACACTAAAAAGAACAAGAAATAAATAGATAATAATTTGTAGATTTTTCTTAATTTGTTAAATTATAAAATGACAAGACAAAAAAATCTATGAATATTATTCCAGAAGTACATTTACCATTTACCAACCCAGTAGTAATATTTGCACTCGTACTTCTGATAATATTGTTCTCACCTATTGTTCTTAAACGATTCAAAATACCCGGTATAGTCGGAATGATTATATCGGGTATTATTATTGGTCCCAAAGGATTGAACTTGCTGGCTTACGATAGCAGCATTATTTTGCTTGGAACAATAGGTTTGTTATATATCATGTTTTTGGCTGGGCTTGAATTGGATTTGAATGAATTTAAATTTATCAAGTATCAAAGTTTGATTTTTTCTGCTACTTTATTTGTTGGAGGTACTGCAGCAGCTTATTTAATCTCACTTTATTTGTTTGGTTTCACTCAACTACAGTCAATCTTTATTGGCATATTACTTATTCCTTTCACACTAATATCATACCCCATCGTATCCCGTCTGGGATTAACAAAAGAGCGGATAGTTGCTTTGGCAGTTGGAGCGGTTGTGTTTGCAGACGTGTCGGCGCTTGTATCTATAACTATAATAAAAGAAATTGCAGTTAAGCCCGACGATATTGTAGTAGCTTTATCCAAATTCTTCATACTATCAGGTGTTTTTCTTTTATTTGTAGTTTTTGTAATACCTCAAATATCAAAATGGTTTTTTAAAAATATAGAGGAAGTTGGCACTTGGCAATACATATTTGTTTTGTTGATGTTGTTTTCGACCGCATTTGTAGCAGAATTGGCTGGATTGGAACCAATCATTGGTGCGTTTGCTGCAGGATTGACTTTAAATAAATATATCCCTCACAATTCTACTCTTATGGATAGAATTAACTTTGTAGGCAATTCTCTCTTCATTCCATTCTTTCTCATCAAAATTGGCATGATAATCGACATTTCTGTCTTTTTTAAAGGTTTTATGCCCATTTACATTGCATCTGTTTTGTTACTGATTCGTTGGATCGTCGTATATAGTGCAACTGAGTTGTCAAGCTTCCTGTTCAGCTTTAGCAAAGTCGAAAAGAGCTTGCTTCGTGGTATAACTTTTTCGAAAGCTGCTGCTACATTAGCTATTGCATTTATTGGCTTTAATATTGGATTATTCGATGAAACCTTGCTGAACATAGTTGTTGTTATGATTTTGATGAGTTGCCTGATTGCTTCGTTTCTAACCGAAAGAGCAGGTAAAGCACTCGCTACAGAGAGAGAAATCGAAGTTAAACATACATATTACCCTACCCAAAAAATCATGGTCTCTGTTTCAAATCCCGAAAATATTTCTCGCCTTATAGAATTTGGAATTAGAATTAAACAGCCAATTTCCACAAATCCTATTATCGTCCTGACTATTGCAGACGAGGACAAGCAGATTCCAGATAAAATCAATCAATGCCAGAGAATAATTGGCGAGGTTGTTCCGAATATTTCAATGGATATGATGAAGAACATCATTGTTACGTCGCGATCGAGCCTTAATGTTACCGATGGCATTATCCGTACAATTCACGAAAATATTGTAACCGACGTTGTCTTGGGGCTGAGTCCGAAAACTAAAGTTTCTTCACGCTTTTTTGGAACTATTTTACAAAACCTGTTGGAGGATACCAATAAAGCTCTATATGTTTTTCGCTCGGTAGTTCCCTTGAATTTGGTTAATAATTTAATTGTCTTTATCCCCGAAAATGCTGAATATGAGATTGGTTTTCCCAAAATACTAAATACAGTTTTCACTCTCGCACGTAATTTGGATATGAAAATCCATTTTCACGCTTTTTCCAAAACTTCCAAAGTAATTCATAACTACATTGCATCGAACAAAATTGTGGTAAATTACAAGTTTTATGAATTGAATACTTATGATGATTTAGATAAATTCCAATTCTCTCACGAGGACCAAACTACGCTTTTATGCGTGTTTTCTCGACAAAAGGGGATATCCTACAATTTGCATTACCGAGATTTTGTAGAACGTCAATTGGATGAAACCGAAAACTCAAATTTTGCTTTATTCTATCCCGAACAATCCGAAACTTATGAAGAGCAGGACATTACCCATTTCGACATTTTGGATACTTCGCCAATCGAAGAAAACATCGTTAACTATCGAACTCTTGTAAAAAGGTTAAAAAGAATTTTTAATAAAAACTCCTGATAAAATCCCATTAATTTTCATATTAACAATAAATTTGCCTATTCCCGCCTCCTTTCTCCTTCTCTGGAGCGAGCCTCGATGGATCCGTGTAGGAAATGGGGTTATTCATTTATTTTCTCTTTATTTATTTTCCTCATTTTTTCTTTCAGTTCTTTAAATTTTAATAATGCATTGTGATGCATTAATTCTCCTGTTTCTTTTTCGAATTTGTCAATACTATGTATTTGCATATTTATATTATGTATCCTTATGTACGAACAAAATTGTTTTATTTTTTTTAATTTATTAATCTCTTTAATATCATCATAATTTTTCGTCAATACCGAGTAAAAGTCTGTGTCCCTTAAACAAATCGTTAAATACAATACTAAAGAATCATTTTTATACGATGTATAGGATAAACCTTCAATTTCATAATAGGTTTCAAGTTTTTCGTCATTAGAATTCTCGACAGGTTTCATATATTTTGAGAAGTTAACACCGTACATTAAAATGGGGTAAATTTTATTTATTGAATCTACAAATTTTTGAACAGAATAATTATCAAAACCTGAGAAATCAAACCCCAAAAAAACTCCGATGATACTACATCTTCTCTTTTAAAATTGATATCACTTTTAATTCTAATATAAGTATTATCAAAACAACTGCAATCTTTATTTTTTACTAATGAAGTGTCACCCTCAAATTTGAAGTAAGGATGAGGTTGTGCAGAAACATTGAAAGCAATTTTTATTAGGAATATTAAACTAAGTAGTATGAAATAAGCAATATTCATGTTTGTATTCTACCCTAAACCGTCACACTTTTGAATTATGTGATAGGAACTTTTCAACTTCCTTTTTCAAAATTGGTAGATGTCTAAAAATTACTCCCCATACTATTTCATCGTCAACTTTGTCATAACCGTGTATAACTCTATTTCTCATTGCAATAATCTTGTGTTTGCTTGATATTTCAATATCTGGGGAAATTTGCTGTAATTTATTGAGAGCTTCGCCAATTATTTCGAATTCTCTCTCCACAGCTCTTCGCATCATTTTATTGGACTTGTACTGGGAAATTTCGCTTATTCCATTTAGATAAATCTCAATCGAAACGATTGATTCTAATATATCTACAAGGTATTTGTCAACCGACTTTCCCATAAATTTGTTTTTTGGTTTGGTTGATCGATTCTATCAAAATGGGATTATTCAATGATTTTGTAGTGATTAAGTCCACAGGTTTATTGAAAAGTTCTTCAAATTCTTCTGCTATTTCCAGATAATAATCAGCATAGTCTGCATAACCCATATCATAAAATTCTATTAGTAAATCGATATCTGAACTCTCACTTAATTCATTCGAAACAACAGAACCAAATACATATAAATTATTAACCTTATATTTTTGGCATAATTGCCGTATTCGTTCAATATTATTAGATATAATACTATGCATTACTCTCGCCGAGCTAATTGTTTTTACAAAATTACAAAATTATTTGAAAAATTATACTGATCCCCTTTTTCCTTTTCGGGAGCGAGCCCCGATGGATCCGTGTAGGAAATAGGATTATTAAATGAATACGAATACGGCGAATGGCTTGTTTTAAATTTATTAATAACTAAATTGTAATTTATTATTGTCTTATATCAATTCTTTGGGCGAAATATCAATGATATTGGGACACCTTCGTAGTTGAACGCACTCCTAATTGTATTTTCCAAAAATCTCTTGTAGTTGTCGGGTACTAATTGCGGATGATTACAGAAAAATGCAAAAACAGGAGGCTCGGTCTTTACTTGGGTTATATAGTTTATTTTCAGATCTTTCCCCTGGATGGAAGGAGTTGGATTCCTTTCCAGTAATGGAAGCAAAGTATCATTAAGCTCGGAAGTCTTAATGTGTTGGTGTCGGCGATCTTGAACTTCTTTGGCAAGCTCGATAATTTTAATAATTCTTTGTTTTGTCAAAGCCGAAATAAACGTTAAAGGCACATAATGGTAGGTGGGGAGTTGCTCGTAAAAATCCCTTTTAAAGCCATCAGCAGTTTTTTCATCTTTTTCGACCAAATCCCATTTGTTCACTGCAACTATAATTCCCTTCCTTGCATCATCAAGCATATTCAAGATTTTCTTATCTTGGTCTTCCAGTCCGCGAGTAGCATCCAAAAGCACTACACCAACATCTGTTCTTTCGATTGCCCGTGATGTACGCAACATACTATATAATTCGATATTTTCTTTTACTTGTGACTTTTTTCTCAATCCCGCAGTATCTATAAGAACAATCTCCTCGCCAAAATATTTATAAACACTATCTATGCTGTCGCGAGTCGTTCCAGGAATACTCGTTACAACGGAGCGTTTTTCGCCAAGAAGTGCATTGGTAAGGCTGGATTTGCCCACATTAGGCCTTCCTACAAAGCAAATTTTTAATCGAGTATCCTCTTGCTCTTCGGCGTTATCGGGATTGATATGTTTAACGAGTTCGTCGAGCAATTCTCCGGTTCCGTGACCGTTAATAGAAGATATTGGGAAAGGTTCTCCTAAACCGAGTTCCCAGAATTCGTAGGAATAATCGTCTTGCTTGATGTTGTCGCATTTGTTTACAGCAAGGATGCATTTTTTGCGTGATGATCGGATTATGTTGGCAATATCGTAATCAAAAGTAGTTAAACCATCGCGCGAATCCAACATAAATAATATTACATCAGCTTCGGACAATGCTATCATAGCTTGCTCGCGAATCTGCTCTTCCATCAGTTCGGCATCGCCAGGGATAAAACCACCTGTATCGACTACTTTAAATTTTATTCCATTCCATTCCGATTCTCCATAAATCCTATCCCTTGTAACCCCAGGGACTGCTTCGATAATGGCCGCACGGTATCCTATTAGCTTGTTGAAAAATGTCGATTTTCCTACATTAGGTCGTCCTACGATTGCAACTAAATCCATAATTCCTATCCTTAAATGAAAAAAGAATACTAAATATACTTTTTTTCTATAATTTTGTTTTGTAAAGTTTACAAAATTAGGGAATTATGCATAATATTCTGAAAAATAAGAAAATATTGCTTGGAGTAACTGGTTCCATCGCTGCATTTAAATCGCCCTTAATTGTAAGGGAATTAACTAAAATGGGTGCCGAAGTTAAAGTGGTAATGACTCCATCTGCCTGCCAGTTTGTAACACCAGTCACTTTATCAAGTGTAAGCAAGAACCCCGTCGTAATAGAGATGTTCGATTTATCTTCGCAGAAAGATGGTGCCTGGCACATACATCTCGCTCATTGGTGCGATTTTGCAATAATCGCTCCTTGCTCGGCAACTACACTCGGGAAGTTGGCTAATGGCATTGCCGATAATGCACTTGTAGCTGTATTTATGGCAATACCTCAAAATATTCCAATTTTAATTGCCCCAGCAATGGACACAACTATGTTCGAATTCCCAAGCACGCAGAAAAACATTCAAACTTTGCAAGAATGGGGTTTGGGAATAATTCCGCCCGATAAAGGCGAACTGGCAAGTGGTTTGTGTGGCTTGGGAAGATTAGCCGAAATTCCTAAAATTATTGATGAAATTGCTTCTAAGTTTAATAATTCCAAGACGGAACGCCCCGAAATACTAGATAAACCTCTCGAACCAATTGAAGATGCAATTTACAAGGATAAATTTCAGGCCGAATTGGAGCTCACTCAATTGAAGCAAAACATTCGCGAAAAACAACTTAATGACTATTATCATAACAAAAAAATAATCATTACAGCAGGACCCACAATTGAGCGAATTGACCCTGTAAGATATATTACCAATTCGTCGAGCGGCAAGATGGGCTATGCAATTGCCGAGGAACTTGCTAAATATTCCAAAAATGTAACATTAGTGTCGGGCCCGGTCAATCTGTCCAAACCCGATAATATTAAAACCATCGATGTGGAAAGTGCAGACGATATGCACAAAGCAATTAAAGATATATTCGCCTCCTGCGATATTTTGATCATGGCGGCAGCTGTTGCAGATTTTACTCCAAAGCATAAACACGATAAAAAAATCAAAAATTCATCGGAATTAACTCAGTTGGAACTTATACCTAATGTTGATATTCTAAAAAATTTAGGGGATGCGAAAAGAGAAAATCAGATTTTAGTCGGATTTGCATTAGAAACCGATAATGAAACTGAGAATGCAAAGAAAAAAATCTCTGAAAAAAATCTCGATTGGATAATTTTAAATAAACTATCTGACTCCAATCAAATGTT
>CAYOPF010000034.1:0-10250 GCA_964405755.1 uncultured Chloroherpeton sp. | reverse complement strand
CGACGAAAATGAAATTATTATGATCGATAAAACATTCGAGATTGCTAAATTTGAAAAATCAAAAAAAATAGATTTAGCAAAAAGAATTGTAGAAACAATTGCAAAAATATCGACTAAATCTTAATATTTTAACAAATTAATCGATAATAATGTTAATAAACTGTAATAAATTGAAAAATGGCATCTAGTACCGATTTAAAAGAAACCGAATTGTGGATCGATCGTGGCGACGAATTTCTGAAGCAGGATAATTACAATAAAGCTTTGGAATGCTACACCCGTGCATTAGATTATAATTCCCGTTCTTCTACCGCATATTTCAAGCGAGGTTCGGTTTATTCTCAAATTAAAGATTACTCCAAAGCCGTTTCCGATTTGAATAATGCAATAGTTCTTAATGCCGATTTTTCGTTTGCCTTTTTCAAACGAGGTTCTGTATACTTGGAAATCAGGCAGCTGGATTCAGCATTGTCGGATTTGACCAAAGCAATCGAGCTCAACCCATCATTATCCTTTGCATATTTCAAACGAGGTATGGTTTTTTTGATGATGAAGGAACTTGATTTAGCGATTGATGATTTGAACCATACCATAATTTTAAATGGAAATTATGGACCAGCATATTTTCAGCGAGCAAATGTATATTTTGCAAAAAAAAATTTCCAAAAGGCTATTGACGATTATAACAAATCTTTGCACTTCGAACCAGGTAATGAGAAAGCAATAATCTCGAAAGGTATTGCTTTGACAAACTTAAAACAATATAGTGCAGCATTAAATGATTTTAGTCGGGTTATTGAAACCAATCCCAAACAACCGGTTGCATACAATTACCGAGGCATGATTTATATGAAACAAAAAGACTATAAAAATGCTTTGAAGGATTTCTCGAAGTTAATCGAATTGGACCCCAACAGTTACGACGCATTTAATAATCTTGGAGTTGCACATTACTCGATGAAGGAATTCATGAAAGCTGCCGAGGATTATTCCAACGCACTTTCTATCAATCCGAATTCTGCTCAACTTTACTTTAACAGGGCAAATTGCTTTTTTTATATGAAAAAATACGTTGAAGCCATTACCGATTATGATAATGCCTTGTTTCTGGATCCGGAGATGTACTTAGCTCTTTTTGGCAAGGGCAACGTATACATGACTCGTGAAAAGTTTCAAGATGCAATTAAGGAATATACCAAAGCAATAGTACTAAATCCCCAGTTTTACAATGGTTATATAAGCCGTGGGAATGCCTTGATGAAAATTCGTTATTTTGGACGCGCCCAGGAAGATTTTACCTTGGCAATAGAATTGAAACCCAATTTTTATCTTGGATATATGAACCGAGCAATTGCATTCAAAGAAGATAAAAAATACGAGCATGCAGCTCGCGATTTTGCTCAATTTCTTCGAATGGTACCTGCCAATACCAAAACTGCTGCACAAGTACGCCGTTGGCTAAAGCAAATGAAATTCCCAGTAGACTAATTATGCTTAGCAACTGCTAATAATAATTTATGGTCTTCCTATGGGATAGTATTCAAATTTCAAATTCTTCATTTCAATCGGATCGTATTGATTACGTCCGTCAAATATAATTGGATTGTTTAGTGTACTTTTTATCAGTTCAAAATTAGGTCGTCGGAATACACTCCATTCGGTGATTAAGAGAAGTGCATCGGCACCTTCCAGTACTTTGTACATATCATTGTAATAAGTAATTTGGTTGCCATATATTCTTTTAGTATTTTCTATAGCTTCGGGATCGTATGCTTGAACATGTGCGCCATAGGAAAGTAACTTATCGATAACTTTAAAGGAGGGAGATTCCCTAATATCGTCAGTATTTGGTTTGAATGCCAATCCCCATACAGCGAATCTCAGCTGACTTAGATTTTGAAATCGTTTCTGGATTTTACTAAAATAGTAATCAATCTGTGAGGCATTTACTCTCTCAGTAGCATTTACAATTTCTAGATTGATGCCAACTTCGTTCGAGGAGTGGATTAATGCTTTCACGTCTTTTGGGAAACAGCTCCCACCATATCCTACTCCGGGGAATATGAAACGTTTGCCAATTCGCGAATCTGAACCAATGCCAAGTCGGACCAATTCGATATCAGCACCAATCGTTTCGCAATAACGCGATAAATCGTTCATAAAGGAAATTTTTGTAGCTAAAAATGCATTTGCAGCATATTTTGTTAGCTCGGCACTTTTCACATCCATAAAAACTAATGGGTTTCCACTTCTTAAGAATGGCTCGTAAAGGTCCCTCATTATTTCCTTTACTCTTTCGGAAATTGTTCCAACAACTACTCTTTCTGGCTTCAATGCGTCTTCTATTGCAAATCCTTCCCGTAGAAATTCTGGGTTGCTCACAACCTCAACTTCATTAGACCCCAGAACTCTATCAAAAATTGCTTTAACTTTTTCGCCAGTGCCCACGGGAACTGTACTTTTATCTACAATGATTTTATCTTTGGGTAAGTTTTGCTCTTTTATTATGTTTGCAATTTGTTCGGAAACATTTAATACGTGTTGGAGATCGGCAGAACCATCTTCGTTTGGTGGAGTTGGTAAACAAAGGAATATAACCTGAGTGTTGCGAATTGCCTCTGCAATATCAGTTGTAAAAATTAAACGGCTTTCTTCATAATTCTTTTTTAATAACCAATCCAAACCAGGTTCGAAAATTGGCGATATACCTTTCTTTAATTTTTTAATTTTTTCTAAATCGATATCCACACAGTAAACTATATTGCCCTGAGCGGCAAAAGTAGTTCCCGATACAATACCTACATAACCAGTTCCGATAACTGAAATTTTGTGGGACATAATTCTCCTATTGAGTTAATTTTAGTATAACTAGTATTAAAATAATTAAAACTGCTATAAGGATTCCTGTTTTTAGCAGTTTCTTGAAGATCGACAGCAACAATCCAACTAGTAAAAATCCAATTATAAATTGTAAAAACGTTGGCAATTGGCTGAAATATTGAAATATATCTGAAATCATCTTAGCTTGAATGTTAATGTAATAATTCCAACTTGGACAATATTGTCTTGAATTGAGTTAAATTTCCATTGTCGGAGCGCATCCATTGCTGCTCGCTCCAACCTGGGATCTGCTTTCTCTAATGGGAACATCTTATCCACTGTGCCATCGCGAAGAACAGTAAACTGTATCCGTATAGTGCCAGATGCGGAAACACCAGGCGGATATTCGGGTACTTTTTTATAAACAACAATGCGATTGCCACCACCACCCCAGTCTATATCGCCAAATCCATGACCTGCACCCTTACCAAATCCCTTGTCTCCAAGACCGGAACCGAATACGTCACCATCGTCCTTCCCTACATTTCTTTTATCCACTCCACCGGTTTGCCTATCCGAGGATTCATTTGTCCCAGGATTTGCCGAGGGACGAATATTTGAGGTTTGGTCGGGGTCTAAGGTAGAACTTGTTCTTTGGTTGCTTTTTGCGGCTATCTGAGCGTCGGACAATTGATTATTAGATTCATTACCTTTAAATGATTTTCCTTCTTCGGCTAAATTTCCCTTGTTTCCGCCAGTGCCATCTCCGTATCCGAAGCTCAATAATTCAATTGTTACGGTGTTTTTTTGTAATTCAATAGGTCTAGGGGGATTTAATTCAACAAACGGAGCTAATAAAACCAAAACTAAAAGAATGACAACGGCAAGCAACCAACTTCCGTAGGTGCTTTTATCGAAAGGTAACTTAAAGCTAACATATTCTTCGCTATCGAAACGAAAATTGCTCATTGTATCCTATCCACCCAAGTCTGACTAAATCCAAATTGCTTTGCTACATCCAAGGCTTGCTGACGGTTGTTGAATTTCCCAAATCGAACGCGATACCAAATAACATCTCGTACTTTCTGGGTGCTTATATATACATCATTAATTCTCATCGAAGTTAATTTCTGTCTCCAGAATTCAGCGTCCTCGAACGATGGAGATGCATAAACCTGTATTGTGTATATTTGCTTTTCTGTAGTTTGCTGTGGTGCTTCGACTGGTGTGGGTGCAGGGACATTTGTAGCTATATCTGACTTCTTTTCCTGTTTAGTTTGTGGGATTAGGCGTTTTGTAATTGGTTTGGATGTGTGTATCTCTGTTGTAGTAACTACTTTTTTAGGTTCTGCAACCTTGTTGGCAGTTGGATGGATTTTTTCTTCGCTTACTAATTTTTTGGGTTCATTCTGAACAATTTCAGGTTCGTGAGTTACGTTGTTTGTATGTTCCTCAACTTTATGTGTAGTATCCTTATGAACTTCCTCTTTTGGCTTGTGAGTTTCCTTTTTATGATCCACTTTGTGATGAACCGAATCTTTATGTGCTAGAGTAGAATCATTTTTAGCAATATTCGAATTTGTTTTAAGGTAATAATTAAATGCAAAATAAGACAAAGTTGATATAATTAACAGTCCTGCAACTGATGATAGTATCCAAAACAATACTCCCTTAGGTTTCTTTTCGTCTTTTTCCTTTTTGGGTGGTTTAATTTTCTCTTTCTTTGGTTTTGTTTTGGATTTCTTTTCGGGAATCACTTGCATTGGTTCAGTCCCTGCCTCAGGCGTAAGGTCGACTTTTGGCATACTTGGATCAATCGCCATCATATCGATAAAATCAACCTTTGCTCCGGATTCTTCCACAGGGATAAATTCGGGCTTTTCTTGCAGTTCGGTAGAAAAAGCTATTTCATCAGAATTAGCGTCTTCTTTTTTCTTTGCTTTCTTTTCGGCACTACGGGCTAATTCTTCCTCAAGAAGTTTGCGTAATTCATCGTCAACCGACAATGTACTTCCTTCTTCGCCTGTTGGGGTAGTATCTGCAGAAATAACTTCGTTGGATATTTCGGCAAAAGGATCTTCCACAACTTCTTGTTCAATAACTGGTTCAGCTTCTATTTGTTGTTCTGTTGGTATTAGGATTTGTTCATCGGTCTGTTGCAATTTTTCAGGTAATGGTTGTTCTTGATCGAATGCACCCCAGATATCTCCTTCCAAACTTGCCGCATCGATAATTCCTTTGGCTACTTCGGGAATATCGCTAATTATCGGTTCGGGAGGTAATGGTTCCTCGTATCTTGGATAATTGCCAGGATAAGAATCGGTTGGTTTTAATATAAAACCTTCATAGCCAGGTTCTGGCTGTTGGAAACCACTCTCAATTTCCTCTGGTCGTATTTCATTAAATATCTTCATCAATTCTCAGTTTAGAATTGCCACAAAACACCAATTTTTCCAAATAATCCGTATTCACGATAAGCTTTCCATAAAAAGTTATCGTTTCCGGTTAAATTGTTCATTTCGATTTTTATTGCTAAATTGTCAATCAATTGATATTCCAATTTTGCAAATAAATTAAAATACGAATTTAACTCATTTTTGTTATTTTTATCGGCATATCTCGAAGAATTATAAATTATTCCTATTTCCGAGAATGCTTTTTCGAGGAATTTAATCCGATAGCTCAATGTCGAATATATTTTTGGCATATATGGTACAGCATTGCTTTGGTAATCCATCATTGCAATATTTGTTCCTAATAATAAATTAACAGAAGAGGTCTCGGTAAACTCCCAAAAACCTTCAGCTGAAAGTTTAATAATATTGGCTGTTTCGAATAACAATTCAATTTCATTTCGCCGAACGCCATCAATAATGGAATTGAAAATTGGGTAGTTTTCGTAAAAGTTCAATGATGCGGATATTGTTGCCGATTTCCTTACATCTGGTGCATAAGTTGCATTGCCTTTGATGATAGCACTTGCTCTAGAGAAAATTATTTGTGAGTTCAAATCGAAATATGGATTTTGTTGATAATAATCTTTTGCAAATGATTTATCCAATCCCGTAAAAAATTCAGCACGAACACTAAAATCCAAATTTGGAAGATAGCTCAAACCAAGACGTAGAGTTGGCATTGATTGTATTTCGTCCTTGGAATTAGTTGCAAATTGATGACCTATTTCGCCTTCCAACGTCATTCTTTCGTAATATAATTCTCCTCGACCTAAAATTTGATGAATACTTAGCTCCTTTCCGCTCCAATTCCCAAAATTCAGATCTATTGTTGTTCCTAACGAAAAATGCTCGAACATTTTATTTGCTTTCAGAAATCCTCTAATCCGATTTTCGAAGAATTTGGAATCCTTATCTGTTAATTGAAGAGTGGATAGTGACCCCCCAGTACTAAAAACTATACCTTCGAAATTTCCCTTGCTTTCCAGAGATAAATCCAAATCTATACCATCTCTTGCATTTGCAGAATCGGTTCCATATAACTTATAATCTTGCACATTTCCCGTTAGCTTTGTTCTTGTTCTGCTCCCGCCAAATATCCAAAAGTACTCCGGTGCAATGTAATCAGAATTAATATTTAGGCTAAACTTGGTATATTCAGAATTTTTGATATCGCCCTGACTTTCTTCAATACCAGCTTTGCCGTAAAGTTCGTAACCCTCAACGTTATAGCGATAACCAGCAAAAATATCGAAAGTACTAAACAAACCAAAATCGCCTTGAATAAAAGCGCTCGGTATAACTGGGAAAGACAATGCTTTGGGAAGTTGCTGAGGCGGTATTAGTAGTGATGGCTGTTTTTCCAATGGATTCAATGAGTCCAATTCCGATTCAGATAACTTTGTTTGAGGTGATGGCATTTGTTTAGAGCCAGCTTTAACATTCACTCGCTCTACGCCCTCGATCATTAAACGCATCAATTCGATTGGTGGTTGTTGCTGTGGAGTGTTCTCTGCTTTTTGGGTTTGCGTGTAAACAAAGTTGCCACCTAAAATTATTACTAAAAATATAATTATACATTTATTTTTCATTGTTCATTTCTCCAATTATCTTTCAAGTTTTTTGGTTAAGTTCTTTAGTCTTGTTCTTGCAGTTTTGGAATAATCGTCGTCGGGATTAATCGCAATTAAACCTTTATAAGTATCGATAGCTTTTGCATAATCTTGTTTTTTCTCGTATGCTTCGCCCAATGATAACAAAGATAGCGGGAACCATACTTCGATAGTTGAATATTTATCTTTAACGATATTAAAGGCATTTATAGCATCGTCGTATTGTATCAATTTTAAATACAACTCGCCAACACGGTATTGCGATTCTGCGGCAAGTTCCACATCTTCGGATAATGAAGCCAGAACCTCGAATTCTTTGAGTGCCAAGTCGGTTTTTCCAGTATTTCTAAAGTACATCCCAAGCCTGTATCGTGCACTTAGTCCATAAGGATTGGTTGGATACTTGTCGGCAACTTCTCGATAGAATTGCAACGTTTTGATAGTGTCGCCATAAGCAAGCGGTATATCGCCACGTCGATAAATGGATTGTGCGGCAAAATCCGAATTTGGGTAATTTGTGATAACTGATTGATAAATAGAATCTGCCTCCATCATAAATGTTCTGTCTCTGAGCAATTGTGCAGCTTCGATCATAGCACGTGGTGCATAATCACTCTTTGGATATTTTGTTGCTAATTGCTTTAAAGTGGCAATAGCATTGTCGATTTCGTTTAAATTTTGGTAACTGCGAGCCATCCAGAACATCGCCTCGGGATTAAATTCGCTATTAGGATGTTTTTCCAAAAACCTTTGATATTCAGTTATTGCATCATTAAATTTCTGGCCTGTATAGAACATCTCAGCTTTTTTGAACGAGAACTCTTCGATTACCGGTGAATTGGGATTGGATTGAATATACTGATCGGCCAATGCAATTGCTTCGTCGGAGCGTCCCAATGCTACATAGCAATACTGTGTGCTTTTTAAAGCTTCGGGAGCCAGCGGATCGCTTGGATATAATTCTACCACTTTGCGATAAAACGATATTGCTTTTTCGTAATTTCCTTGATTAAAATATGTATCGCCAATTGAATAATAAGCCCGTGGCACCAAATTACTTTGTGGATATGCTTCTATTAAATAAGAATAGTTATTAATGGCATCAGAATATTCTTTTTGACTGAATTTTATCCATCCCATTAAATAAACTGAGTGTGGCGCAAACGGAGAGCTGGGATATTTTCCCACAAAATCCAACAATGCCGAAAGTGCCCGCGAATACTGATTGTTGCGATAAAGTGCGTGGCATAACTGATAAGCGGCATATTGACCTTCGTCGCTTTTCGGATTTAATTTTGTAGCTCTATCGTAATATTCGGATGCTTTTGAATAGTTCTTTTCTAAATAAAAACCATCCCCCAAGCGTGCTAATGCTTCTACAGCAAATCTGGATTTTGGGTATTCTATAGTTAGAATTCCAAAATAATCTATTGATTTTTTAAAATTTTTATCTCTGAAAAAGGACCATCCTAAGCCGTAAAGCACTTCTTCACGACGATAATTAGGGAATTGTTCAGTTAGATTAGTATATGTTTCCTGTGCATTCTTTAGTAAATCCGAACGATAATAGCTTTCGGCTAACCAGAAAAGTGCTTCTGATAGTTTTTCTTTTTGAGGTTTTTCGGCTATAAACTGATTTAAATTGATTATCGCTTGCTTGTACCTGTTCATTTGAATATAGCAAATTGCTCTACGGTACAAAATTTCGGAACTAAATAGTTTTTTCTCGGGAAAAAACAAAATATTACTATTTTGGACTATTGTAGAAACTTTATCGAATTCGAAAAGTGCGGCATCATAATTTTTTAATTGAACAAGGGTAGCTCCCAATAACAAATGTATTCTTGCCGAAATTCTTCCCGAATTTGATTCCTTCTCTGCACGAATAAGGTTCTTGCGAGCTTCGTTGTAATTTTCGGCATTGTAATTGATTTGTGCAACTTCGAGAAGCGCCATGCCAGTGTATGGGTAATCACTTCGGGATGCAAGAGCAAGCAATTCTTTTTGCGCATCTTCGATTTTCCCCGATTTTGATATAGCAATTGCACGATAAAATTCCGCTAAACTGATTAATTTCTTATCGGCATATCCTTCCACAATCAGTTGCTCGTAATAAGAAATTGCTTCGGTCCACCTATTCTTGTTGAGGTAATTCCAAGCAATACCATACAGGAAGTAACTGCGTAGTTTAGTATCGCTGAATGTTCCCAAAAAAGCAGTCATTTCGGCAATTGCCTGGTCGTAATTTCCAACAATATTATAGGCTTCACCTTTTAAATAACTAATCTCGTCGATTGTATAATTTAAATATGTCTGTTTTTCGTACAAATTGCCAATTGAATCGTTTGCCTGAATATGTCCGTAAATGGATGTGGCATTTTCCAAATCGAACAACGCACGCGATGCCCGACGGGTAAGAATATAATTATTTGCAGAGCGAATTACAGAGGAAAGCACTGAATTGGAATATGGATGCTTATTTATAATCTGATTATAGTTTGTGATAGCACTATCGTATTCCATATTTTTTTCGAATACAAGTGCTATTGCAAAATAGGAATCATCCACTAAGTGGGATTTGGGTAACTTAGCAATCAACTGATTGAAAGATGGTATTGCTTCGTAGTACCGACCTTGTTGATATATAGAAATACCCTGCCAAAATAATGCTTCGCCTTCCAATTCTGCAAAGAAATTTCTATCGCTACGCATCCTTTTTTCGAAATCGATTCGTTTTAAGGCTTTTTCGAAGTATTTTTGGGCTTGTTCCCATTTTTGTTGTTCAACCAAAACTAAGGCAATCTGAAGCAGTGCATTAGATTGCAAAGGTGAATTTGGGTATTTTTCGACAAATTGCTCGAGAGTACTCTTGGATACTTCGTAATTTCCACTAATAATATCGATCTTTGCTTTTAATAATTCAGCTTTACCGTAGGTAGGATTGTCGGGATATTTGTCGATCAATTCAATAATTCGTAGCTCGGCTTCTCTAATTAACTCGTTCTCGAACAACTTATAACTCTCAAAATAAAGAGAAGAGCCATATTCGTTGTCGTACTGCTGAACCTGGGCGGTTAATTCTGTTATAGTTACGAGACTAATTATAATAAATATTAGGAATTTAGTAATTCCTACTTTACGAAAATTAAAATAATATAAACTTGGAAACATAATTTTCGATTTCCTTCTTTTGCTGCAATGTAAAATTACGAAATTTAGAAAACATAAACTACTATTTTTTAATAAATTAGTTAATTTTGAATTTTAGTAAATCGAAAAATTGATGAATCAGATATTAATAACCTCGGCATTACCTTATGCAAACGGAAATATTCACTTAGGCCACCTTGCAGGAGCTTACCTT
>CAYOPF010000033.1:0-22606 GCA_964405755.1 uncultured Chloroherpeton sp. | reverse complement strand
TGCTCAGAACCGAAGCTCAGTATTTTCCGCACCAAGACCATAGAATTAAATCGGGTGCTGAAATAATTTGGCACAATTTCCAATCAAGATTCACTACTGATTTGATACCAAAGGAAATCGAAAATCCATTTAACACCAAAGATTTGAATTCATTGGAAGCAGCTTTATTTATACAGGATGAATGGAAGATCATCGAATTACTCAATTCGAATATAGGCACTCGGTTTTATTATTTTCAAGAGGCAAATTATTTTGCGTTAGAACCGCGACTTAGCTTATCGTATGCATTAACCGACCAGACATCTTTGAGTCTATCGGGTGCATTAGCCCATCAGTTCTTGCATTTAATTGTCCGAAATGACATCACCTTGCCAACGGATTTATGGTTCCCATCGACTTCGAAAATTAAGCCAAGTAAGTCGTGGCAATTTGTTTTGGGAGCCGAACACATTATAAAAAACGGTGAATACTTAATCTCACTCGAAGCTTACTATAAAGATATGCAGAACTTGTATGAATACAAAGATTCAGCTACATTTACTTTCGGGATACCCTTGGAAGATCAATTTACCAAGGGTAGGGGAGTTGCCTATGGTGTCGAATTATTTATAAATAAACGTATTGGCAGCCTAACAGGATGGGTAGGTTGCACACTTGCATGGACTCAACGACAGTTTGACGAATTGAATGATGGAAAATGGTTTTACCCACGTTACGATCGTCGTCACGATGTAAGTGTCGTATTAACTTATGAATTAGGTGAACATTGGGAATTAGGTGCTGCGTGGGTTTATGGAACTGGACAAGCCTACACAATGCCAACTGGTGTATATACTTTTCCATCCCCTACCGAAGATTTCTTCGATATTAGATATCAATATACCGAAAGAAACGGTTACCGACTGCCATCTTTCCACAAACTTGATTTGAATTTTATGTATAAATTCAGTTGGTTCGATATTCCATGGCAATTGTCATTGAATATTTATAATGCATATAACCGAAAAAATCCTTTTGCATGGTATATTCGTAATTCGTGGGATAATCTGGGCAATGAGTTACGCGAAGTGAAACAAATAACTCTTTTCCCAATTATTCCAACTTTTGGCATCAGCTTTAAATTTTAAGGAGAAAAAAAGATGAAAGTAAAAAATATATTATTATCATTACTTGTAATTATTACTTTTACCTCTTGCGAGCAAACAGTAACTAATGTAGAGTTACCCTATAAGGAACAACTTGTTATCAGTTGTATAATGAACAATGGCGATTTAGTCGATAGTGTAGTGATTACCAGAACTTTGCCTCCTTTGGAAATCTATGATATTAATAAAGCTATGGTGAAAGATGCAAAAGTTATAATTTTTGACGGAACAAAAAACCATGAATTGTCATTCGATAATGGGTATTATAAGTCGAAAAATTTAATTGCAGAAGCGGGAAAGACATACACATTGACAGTGGAATGGAAAGGGAAAAAAGCAACAGCTTCCACATTTGTTCCTTACCCAATTGTGATACCTGAAATTAAATGGGATGTTAAAGAATCATCCGATATGTGGGGTAATTGGTTCGAAGTTACAATTTATTCAATGATAGAACCAAGTAAAAATGTAGTTTATAATAGTGGTTATATCCTTGATTATCATTCGGGATATTACCCTTCGTTTTATAATATCTCCCGCGAAATAGATGTGAATTCTGATGGCTTGTGCAAAGTCGTATTCGTAAATGGGTATTATTTCGAAAGTTCTGATATTGGTAAATTAAAAGAGAATTTTAAAGATTATATTTGCGTGGTGCATGCCTACGATGCACAATTTTACACATTTTTTATTACAAAATATAATGGTCAAAGTGGTGATGAAATATTCGGAGGCAACAGCAACAATATCCAATGGAATATAAAGGGAGATGGAATAGGTCTTTTTCTTGGTAGAGCAACAACTTTTACGAAAATTAAATAAAAAAACTCCGATTGAAATATTTCCATCGGAGTTCTGACGGTTAATTAATGTATTCTTTATTTATCTTACAATTCTTTTATCTTTTCGGGAGGAAATTTCTCGTCAAGAATACTTGCTAACTGCTTAATCACTTCTGGTTTGTCATAGAAACCACTTCGGAGCTTATCCATAACTGGTTTTAATTCCAGCAAATCTGGAGTTGACTCGAAAGTGTCTTCAATTGCCTCGGAAGATTTAGCACGGGCTTCCTCCTCGCGAGCAATCTTTTTCTTTTCCGCAGTCTCGGATTGTAAGATTTGTTTTTGCCTATTTACAGATTTTATATCCATTGCTTACCTATTATTTTCTATTTGAATAAATCATTAAAGATTTATTAATATTTATTTTCTTTAACTTTTCTGACAAGTTTGCAATATTATTTTTTAGCAAATTAATATTTTTTTCGTCAAGTTCTTTCAAATTCCTTAAAAAAGTTAAAATTTTCTCAGACTTATCTGTGTCTATATCATCATTGTTAAGTTCACTTTCGATTGTACCCAGTAATTCAGATCTTTCAATGTATAATTGGTAAATAGTTTCGCTATCGGACATATCCATAGCTTCTCCTTTAAGAAGGAGTAAGTATATTTTATCCGTAAGCAACCCAATTCTATGTAAAATCTCTTGCATTCCGTTAAACTGTAGCATCCGCAACCTGTCCATTTCCCATTTGATCTGCTACAAATTTTGCAACTTTCAAAGCTATCTCTGGTGGAACCTGCTGAAGAACTTCTTTGGTATTGCTATCTACAATTCTAAGGATCATCTTGTTGGTCGAATCATCCATTTTGAACTCTAATGCAATATTCTGCTCACCAAGAAGGGATTGAATACTATTTGCAAGATCGTTGTAGTTCAATTTCTTTTCGGATGAACTTGATTCTTGAGTTTTTACGTTGCTTCTAGGAGCATTTAGGCTATTGCTTTCAGTTTGTTCCTTTTTGAGCAAGTTTTCATCAGCTTTAAGGTTCTCTGTCGTATTGATGACGATAGCTTGAACTCCTGTAACTGCGTTTATCATATTTCCTCCGCAATTTATTAATTGCCAAATTTTAATATTTACAAAGTAGAACCTGTACTAACACCGCTTGACGATGATGAGAAGGCACTATATGAATTATACTGATTCATTGCTTCGTAGTAAGTTTTCAGCATAGTCGTATATTGCTTTCTAAGGTTTTCAGCTTGTGTGTCAATTCTACTCTGAGTCTCTTTTATCTTATCGTCATAATTCTTTATTTGTTTAGTTATTGATGATTTTTTTTGTGAAATCAAACCATCATTTCCCTGTAAGTTATAAACATAATCATTGATTTTCCGTATAATCCCGTCCTCGCTGGTGAATATTTGAGCAACTTTCATTGGATCTTCTTTTAAGTATTTTTCCAATGTAGTCGTATCAGTGAACGAAAATTTCCCATTACTATCAATTTTAATTCCTAAATCTGACAGGTATTTCGGTGAATTTTCTCCGCTTACCGAATCGATTTTAACTGAAGCAAGAGAACGAATGTTGAATTTTAATTGGTTTACAGAAGATTCGCTTCTCGAAACTTGTTTATTGGAATTTATAAAATCGATTATATCATTGAGCGAAGTTAATACGTTATTGATTAAATCCTTCACACCATTAGTGTCCACTTGAGTGTTTATTACTACTGGTTGTTCATTGGCTTCATGTGGCTTCAATAAGTTAATAGTAACTCCAGGAACTATATCATCGATTGTGTTGGAATTACGATAGATGTTCAACGAATTCATAACAATTTTGGAACTTAAGTCCAATGAATTGGAAGTAACGTATCCAGCATCGTTATCATTTGCGATGTCGCGTGAAGATTGAGCCTGTTTAACTGAGTTCAGACCTAATTCTTTCAATAGTTGGTTATCTCCAGAAAAGGTAATTGCATTATCCGTTCCAGAACTCTTGGAAGTAAAAGTAATTCTTCCGGTTGAAGTTGTATCTTTTATATAACTTGCGTTTATTTTTATATCAGATGTATTATTAATTGCCAAAACTATCTTTTTCATAGCCTGTTCGCTGGTTTCTTCTCCATTCAAAGCAACAGAAATAGACTTGGTTTCTCCATTTACCGTAAGATTTAAATTATAAGAACCTTCGTTTAATCCAAAGTTATCAGCTAAAGTTAGTTTTTTGGAAATTAGTACATCATTGGATGCTAATCGATATACTCTTAACGAAATTGAGCTTGGAATAGCTTCACTATTGGCAGTTGCAGTGAGAACATCGGTTTTGGAACTTGTTACAGCTTTTGCCTGAAATAATTTGTCGATGGAAGAATTCTTTGTAAAAAGAGGACTACCACTGTTAAAATTGTAGTCACCATATTTATCCATCGCACCAACCAACGAGTTTACTTTTGTGAATAAATTGTTAAAGAAAACCTGATTGGATTCTAAGGTTGTCTTTTTGGTTTTTATGGAATCAATTTTGGATTGTTCGGAAGCACGAAAAGCCTGAACAAGTTGATCCACTTGTGTATTTGATGAACTAGATGTTACCGATGAGATATCTGCCATAGTGATTCTTTAATTATTGATTTGGTTCCAAATTAAACGCTTTAGCCCAGGTTTCTCTCAATTCCTGGATTATTCTTAATGCTTCGTCGTATCGCTTTTGGAATATTGCTCTCTGGCAATACTCGTACAACCGGTATAGACGGGTAGCAGTTTCTTCGTATTCGAAATTCAAAGCACCCATTAATTCGACTAAAACGCGACTCATTTTATTAACGTCACCTTTTTTATTGGCAATAATAAATAAGTCATACATTTTTAGTATGATTTTCTCTTTGCTCCACGAAAGAACTTCCTGCTCCAAATAAGCAGGGATTTTTGCTTTTGCATCCGAAGTAGCACCCGAACCGCCATATAGCTTAGATGCTGCTAGTTTTTGCACTGATTCTGACATACAAATCCACGTTTAATCATTTTTTTAACAATTTAACAAAGAACAGCGTGAAGCTGTTCCTTGCTAAATCTAATTATTCTTACTGTTATCTAAATAATTGTAAGAATGATTGTGGATTTTGATTTGCTTGAGCTAAGGATATCAACGCTGCTTGTTGAATAAATTGCGATTTCACCAATTCTAACTGCTCGGTTGCAATGTCGGCATCTTCGATACGCGAAATTGCTGCTTTGTAGTTAGTAATTTGGGAACGCAATAACTCATCTTGTGAGCTCAAGCGATTCTCTACTCCACCAAGGTAAGAGGCTACTTTCGAAACATTTTGGATAGCGGATGCTAAACTGAACAATGTTGTTGCGATTTCGGTCTCCGAAAAGATACCTAATTCATCATTTGTGATTGAATTCAATGAATTCAAATTCAATCCTGTAACACCACCAAAGTTCTGAGTAGATGTTGCACTTAATTCAAGACCTCTGTCGAGGTTGAATTTAACAGCTGCAGCATCATCCTTACCCAAATCTACTTCCAATGTAAGCAGATTGTTTGAGGAATTGTAACCAATTGTCCATGAACCCGAGAACGATCCATCTAACAATTGCTTTCCACCAAATACAGTTGAATTTACAACAAACTGTATTTGCTCGGCTAAACGAAAAGCTGATTTTGCTAAAGCAACTTTTTCGTCTGTACCCAATGCACCACTAGAAGCAGTAGATGCATTTTCTTTGATTGTAGTAAGCAATTGATTAATGTTATCCAAGGCATCTTGGCCAATTGCCGTTACATTTTTTGCCTCTCCAACTGCATTTAAAGCAGATTTCAAAGATTCGTTCCGCGAAGTTAACGCGCGTGATGTAATGTATCCCGCGACGTCGTCCGATGCAGAGTTTATCCTCTTGCCCGTCGATAAACGCAATTGTCTCAATGCAACATCGTTATTCACGCGAATTAGCGAATTGTACGCATTGAGCGATGGAATATTTGTCCTTATTCGGGATTCTCCCGAAAATACTGTTGGCATTTTGCCCTCGCCTAGTTTTGTCCAAACATAGGCTTCCTTGCCGTTTGTTAATCCTTAACTGCTATTATCGACATTCTTACAATTATTTTTAGTTTTTTTTATTTTTTTTCAAAGAACTTTTTTTTCTTAGCCATTTTCTTGCTAACTTGTTAATACATCAATAATTATGCCAAAATATCACTTTTTTGGGTTCTATTTTGGTATGCTTCCATCACTTCCCCTATTAAATAAAAAGAACCTGCAAAAATGGTGGGTTCATTCTCGCCTATTAGATATTCGACGCATTTATCGGTATCATGAATTATTTTGACTTTATCTTTTTGTTTAAAGTAATTAAAAACTACTTCAGGTTCGGCTGCTCTTTCAATTTTAGGTTTTGTAATTACAATTTTCTTGAAAGATTGCTCAACTTTGTTCACAACTTTGGGTATATCTTTGTCTTGCATTATAGCAAAACAAAGATTTAGTTTATTCGATAGTCCCAGTTCATTGGTTAATTCTGCTAATTTTTCGAAAGAGTCATTATTATGAGCAACATCAATTATTGTCAATGGGTGATGATTTAATATTTGGAACCTGCCACTAAAACTGAAATTATTATAAATATTTGAAATACCATCCTGAATGTGAGATTCGTTTATTTTATAATAATCTTTTAGTAGTTTACATGCAGTTGCCGCACAAACAATATTCCATGCTTGATGTTTTCCCATCAAAGGTGAATGAACGGTAAAGTTTTTAGAAATTGTGGTGAAATCAATCATCGAATTGTAATTATTTATCTTCAGATCATTTATACGAGCAAGATCGTCAAGAAAATATAAATGAGCAACATTTGCATCGGCAATACCTTCGAATAACTTTGTTAAATCTTGATTCAAATCCGAAATAAGTACCTTAGATTTAGGTTTGATTATTCCTGCTTTATCGGATGCTATTTCTTCAATTGTATTGCCCAAATATTCCTGATGTTCAAGTCCGATAGAGGTTATTACCGATAATAGTGGGTTTACCACGTTGGTAGCATCATTTTTTCCACCCATCCCTGCTTCGATAATTGCCAAATCTACTTCTTTATCAGCAAAATATTTAAAAGCAATAGCAGTAGTTAATTCAAAAAATGTAGCGTTAGTCGATACTTGTAGGGGTTTGAGTGAATTTAAAATATCAACTAAATAATCATCGGGAATTAAATGTCCATTTAGTTGAATTCTTTCGTTAAAATCTAGAAGATGAGGAGATGTGTAGAGCCCAGTTTTGAATCCTGCCGTAGAAAAAATTGAAGCAATATTGGAAGCAGTTGTGCCTTTTCCGTTCGTACCGGCGATATGGATAGTCTGTATTCTCTTCTCCGGATTACCGAGATAGTTCAATATTTTGGTTACTCTCTCCAGACCTGGTTTGATGCCGAACCTGTGAAGAGAATACAGCCAATCGAGTATATCGTTCTTGTCGGATTCCAATTTTTTTTTAATCCTAAGAGATTTTGGTATTATTAAACTCTTTTCGAATTTTTATTATTGTCGAGTCAGAAAAATTGTTGTGTGTTATGTTCAATTTTCTTAGGTTAGTTGACAATTCGAAAAACGATTCAGGAATCGAATTTAAGTTGTTGAAACTAAAATCCAGTTCGTTAAGTTTTTTTAAATTTCCAATATTTTTTGGCAATTCGTCTAATTCGTTTTCAAATAGAATTAGTTTTTCCAATTCGGATAATTCACAAATTTCGTCAGGTAATTTTGTTAATGAATTTTTGAAAAGTCTTAATCTACTTAGTTTCTGGAGTTTTTTAATTGATGGTGAAATTTCTTTGATATTGTTATCATTTACTTCTAATTTGATTAAATTGACTAAATCATAAAGTTCTTCAGGAATCACTTCGATATTGTTTTCGTAAATTCTTAGTTTTATGAGGTTTTTCAACTTTCCAATCGTTGCGGGGATTTCTTCTAAGTAGTTTTCGCTAACAACGAGTTCGTTTAAGCTTGTTAAATTGCCTATTCCAGCTGGTAAAGACTTCAAATGGTTGTTGTTTAAGCTTAGTTTTTCTAAATATTTTAAATTTCCAATTTCTTCTGGCAATTCAGATATTTCGTTCCAACTGAGGATAAGTAGTTTAAGGTTGGTCAAGTTAAACAAATTCTGATTGATTGTTTTAATTTTGTTGCCACCTAAATCGAGTTTTTCCAAGAGAGAAAGTTGGCTGATTTTGTCGGGAATTTGCTCGATTTGATTGTTGTAAAGATGCAGTTCTTTTAAATTTTTGAACTCAAATACTTCTTCAGGAAATGAATAAAGGTCGCGAAAGTGAAGATCCAGAACTTCGACTTCTAAAGGAATTTTAGACGCTTCGATAAGATTGTAGAAAATTTTTGGCTTATAGCTTGGATCACTGTTCATTATGCCTCCGTTTAATTTTAAATCAATAATTACATTATTATATTAAACGAATTTACTCAAAATTTAATGAATAATAATAAAAATTTGTAAATTCGTTTTGATAATATTGGAGGATGTAAAAAAATGAAAATTACAGTTTTTGGTTCGGGGACAGCTGAAGAAACTAGTCCTGAATTCAAAATGGCAAAAAAATTCGGCGAAATCGTAGCACAAAATGGCTGGGAGATATTTTGTGGAGGTTATTATGGAATTATGCTAGCTGTTTCGCAAGGTGCAGACAATTTTGGCGGAAAATCCACTGGTATTAGTTGGCAAGGTTATCATCGAAGCCCCAATAATTATTTATCAGATATTATTGAATGTGAAGATTATTTTCAGCGATTGCTTAAGCTAGTAGAATCCAGTGATGTGTATATTATTTTTCCTGGAGGTTCAGGTACTTTGATGGAACTTGCAACAATCTGGGCATTATCTGAACGAAATTTACTAAACCGAAAATTGATCATAACAGTCGGAGAACAGTGGAGAGAGCTAATTCAGCTTGTCAGTTTTTATAACGTGCATTCTTTCGAATCTGGACTCACCATCAACAACGTTGCAAGTGCCGAAGAAGCTATTGAATTAATTAAAGATTATTTAAACATTATTATTTAGATAAATTTAAAAGAATGGGACAACTTTTCGATAGATTTAAAGATTATTTAAAATCAGAAATAAAATATAGTGAAGTAGAATTTCACAACGAAGAAGATGATTTAAAGAAAATCATCCAAGAGTTAAATAATCAAAAAAAAGAAAGTGAACAAAATTCAAAATCTCAGCAAAGAGAAAATTCAAAGGAAGAAACTAATTCCAAAATGGATTTAAATAAAGCATGCGAAATACTCGAAATACCAATAAATGCCGATTTGGAAACAATTCAAAATTCTTACAGGAGATTAGTAAAAGAATACCATCCCGACAAAGTTAACAATATGGGAAAAGAAATTCGTCTATTAGCACAGAAGAAAACAATTGAAATCAATCAGGCATATGAATACATCAAAAATATCAATAATATTTAACAAGCAAACAATAGTTAATATATTAGTTATTACAATAATTTCTGCTTCTCTGGGGTTTGTTTATAATATTCTCCAACCAAATCCATTACCATTGATTTATAAACCCAAACATGTTGATTTAATCAATGATACAGAGCTTTTTGGCAACGACAGCACTAAAGTTATTCCACGGATCATCGAAAACAATAAACAAGCATCTTCCGACATTGTGAAAGATACAATTCGAAAAATTGAAGAAGGCATTACTAAAAATGAAATTACTAAAAATGAATTAAACGAGAAACAAGAGCAGATTACAATTAGTAACTCCAAAGAACTGAAATCGGTCAATCATGATCAAATTAAAAGAATTGTAGGAAACAAAGATTTTGTGATAATAGATGCTCGAAGGGAAGAAGATTACAAAAAAGCGCATATTCCTGGGGCAATTAATCTTTTTGCTTTAGCCGAACCAAATGAAAAATTTGAAATTATAATGTCCTTACCAGTAGGTAAAAAATATGTTATTTACTGCGATGGAAGTAACTGTGATTTAAGCCACCAACTTGCTAACGAATTTTTAACATCTTTTGGTTTTACTAATGTTTACATCTACGAAGGTGGCTGGGAAGAGTGGATTAAAAATAATCAATAAAAATTGGCAAATAACTTTAACCATAAGAAAACTTATTTAAGCGGGTTCGATTTGGACCAATTGGGAATAATTGGTGTAAGCCCACAAATAAAAATTGCAATTAACCAACTTATCGAGGTAGCGCCTACCGATTTGTCGGTATTGATAACTGGAGAAACAGGAACAGGGAAGGAAGTTTTTGCAAATGCATTACATAGACTTAGCTTAAGATGGAAAGAACCATTCGTGAGCGTAAATTGTGCTGCAATACCTGAGAATCTTTTAGAGTCGGAACTATTTGGATACGAAAAAGGTGCATTTACAGGAGCAGTGGATCGGAGGATTGGCTTTTTCGAATCAGCAAATAAAGGTACAATTTTTTTAGATGAAATTGGTGAAATGCCAATTTCTTTACAAGTAAAATTGCTTCGAATTTTAGAAAGTGGCCAATATTCCCGATTAGGCTCTTCCGAAATTCGCAAAGTCGATGTTAGAGTTATAACTGCAACTAATCGTGTTTTAGAAAATGAAGTTGTTCGTGGAAATTTTCGTCAGGATTTATTTTATCGACTAAATTCATACAAAATACATTTACCAGCTTTGAGAGATAGAACTGAGGACATCCCAATTTTATTCGAATTTTTTGCCAGACAAACAGCACAATTATACAAATTTGAACTTCAGGGAATATCCCAACAAGCTATCGAAATTCTTAAAAAAATACAATGGAATGGTAATGTAAGAGAGTTAAAACATTTTACCGAAAAGATTGTAACACTCGAACATGGTGAATACATTACCCCATCCTTAATTCATAAATATCTGCCGCCTGCTCTGCCCGAATCATCAATGTTGTTCGAAAATTCCAATACTCAGCTTGTTCCACTTCCTAAAAAAGACGAATTCCAGGAACTAAGTTCTACGCTCATTCTTAAAGCACTTTTACAAATTGACTCCAAAATTGAATTTTTAAATAGTCAGCAAGAAAGAATGTTTGAGCAGATAAAATCATTGAACGAAAAGATTAACTCATTACAAGAATCAAATTATTATTCAGTAGAGGAAGAATCTGATACACTTTCGTTGGTTAGAGATGAAATACCCAAAATTGATCAGATGGAACAAACAATGATAACCAAAGCAATTAAACAATGCAATGGTAACAAAACAAGGGCTGCAAAGCTTTTAGGGGTAAGTCTCCGAACATTATACCGGAAAATAAACAGGTATAACCTGGATGTTTAATTATTCAGAAATTGGTATAAATGAACAAAAAGCGGGCTTGTATTTCCATACTCCATTTTGTATTCAAAAATGCAATTACTGTGATTTCTATTCCATAACCAAAGCAGTAGGTATAGATAAATTTGTTGATTATTTAATCAAGGAAATTCAATTATTTTCTGAATTAAGTGATAAGAAGTTCGATGTTAATACAATTTTCTTTGGAGGGGGAACCCCTTCGTTGTTGGAACCAAATCATTTCGAGAAGATTTTTAACTTAGTATTTGCTGCTTTTAATATTGATTCGGACTCGGAGATAACGATTGAGGCTAACCCGGGAACCATTGACATACAGCACCTCCGAGAAATAAAAAAAATGGGAATAAATCGAATTAGCTTTGGAGTGCAATCTTTCAATGATGAAGAACTCCTTTTTCTTAATCGCATCCATACTTCTCAGGAGGCAATCAAATCAATAGAATATGCCCAAAACGTTGGATTCGACAACATCTCATTAGATTTAATTTTCGGGATACCCAATCAGACTATATCCAGTTGGAAAAATAATCTTCAAGTAATTAAGGATTTGGAGATACAGCATCTGTCAGCATATAACTTGATTTTCGAAGAAAATACTCCTCTCCATAGTCAGTTATTAAATGGAACAATAACTCAACTTGATGAATCAATCGAAGAAACATTATATTTACATACGATTGATTATCTCCACTCAATCAATCTCACTCAATACGAGTTGTCCAATTTCGCAAAAAATGGATTTGAATGTAAGCATAATATAAAATACTGGACTCATTTTCCATATTTTGGATTTGGCCCTTCGGCCCATAGCTATTATAAACTAAAGAGATTTTGGAATTATCGAAATTTGAATAGTTATTACAAATCAATAGACCAGAAACAATCGCCAGTCGAGGATAGCGAAGTTCTTGATAATTATAAATATATTATCGAAAAAATAATTCTCGGCCTAAGGTATCAAGGTATTGAATTGAGTTTTATATCCGACATCATTTCTGAAGATATTAATCAGTTTATCGAACAAAATATTATTTCCATCCAAAATTCCTTTCAACCAATATCTGACAAAATAATCTTAACAAAAGAAGGATTTTTTAAGTTAAACGAAATTGCAGTTAAGTTTATAAATCAAATTGACTTAAAAAAAATTTAAAAAATGAATATTAAACAAAAAATATTTAGTAAATTGCATTTTTTTTTAAAAAATAAACTTTAATTCAATTAGTATATTATTAATTACAAGATAAAAAATCAAATGAAGGAGTTTTTATGAGAAGAGCAAAACCAAAAGCAGACCTCGGAACAGAACAAGCCCGTAGAGTAATCTATATGTATAATAAGTTTCTCGAGGGAAACAGTTATTCAAGTTCTGAAATGTATGACGAAGTGATTAGAGTTTTCAAAGTAAATCTTTCTTTACGTACCGTACAGCGTGACTTACGCACACTTCATGAGATGATTCCAAACATGGAGCAAGTAAATGTAGGTCGTCAGGTTTATTGGAGACTAATAAAGGAAGACTTAGCTCCAAAATACTTGGAAAACATAGATGCAAGCGACATAATTAGTTTGCATTATCTTAAAGGCTATCTTTCCCAATTTAAACAATCATTGGTTGGAAAAGATGCTGAAAAAATGATTAAGAAAGCAGATGCATTTGCACCTGGCAAAGTCTTTTTACCAACTGCAACTAATCCAAACTACGAAAATGGACGACTAAACTATAAAAACTTCAGTGCGATTTTTGAGGATATCGTAAACGCAACAATCGAACAAAAATGGCTTAACGTCAGCTATAACATTTTATTTGATTCCGAAATACATCATCACTTTGTAATGTTCAAGGGTTTCTTTAATTATAACAATTCATTATGTTTTATTGGATATATTCCTCGTCGACATAAGTATGCCATAATTCCAATGGAAAATATCATTAAGACTGTTCCAGCATTACCATATAATGAATTCGTGCCAGATTTCGATCTTCGAGCATTCTTCGAAAACAGATTCGGAATAAACGATGGCGAATTGGTGGTTCTAACTGTTAAGTTCGCACCTGAATATCAAAGAGTATGGGGTCATCGCACTTGGCATCCAAACCAGATTACTAAAACCAACGAAGATGGTTCAGTAGAAATTACTTTTAACGTCATATTTAATAAGGAATTGCTTATTTGGTTGATGAAGTTTGGTCCAGCTGTAAAAGTATTATCACCTCAAATCATAGTTGATGCATTAAAACAGGAATATCAGGCAGCTTTGAACCAATATTAAAAATGAAAATTTTGATTACTTTGTTAGGCAGAATCGGCGATATGATTCTGCTTACATCTACTTTTAGATTAATTAAAGATAAGTATCCCGATGCTCAAATAGATATTATTGCATCCCGGCACAATAATATTATTCCAAAAAACAATCCAGATATTAATCTTGTTTATGTATATGATAAAAAGTTTTTTAATGTTATTAGATTATTTTATCGTTTAAGAAAAGAACATTATGACTTTTATATCGACCCCAAAGATCACTTCTCTCGTGAAAGCTATATTTTTTCAAGAATAGTTAAAGCAAAAACAAAAATTGGATTTAACCGCGATGGTTATAAAAATTTTGATATTTCAATTGATAATTCCGAAAAAAATAAATTTCTATTCCACACTATTAGGATATTAAAGGCATTTATGCCCCTTGGATTAGAAATTCCTGAAGTTTTGCCAAAACCAGTTTTGTTCGAAGATACTCAATCGATAGAATATGTTGATATTTTTTTTCAAAAAGTCCCCAAAGACCGGAAAGTTGCTTTGCTCAACATCTCTGCAAGCAGAGATTACCGAATGTGGCAATTGGAAAAATGGCAAAATTTTGTTGAAGAATTTGCGAAAAGTAATATTTTTTTTGTACTCTCTTCTGAACCTCGTCATCGGGAACAACTAAAAAAAATAGAAGGGGACTACTCATCAATATTTCATGCTCGTAATTTTCATGACATTATATCTATTACTCGGAAGGTGGATTTTGTGATTACTCCCGATACATCCATTGTCCATGTAGCTTCGGCATGGAATAAGCCAACATTTGCATTGTACACAGGTTTGGAGTATAACTTTTGGTGGTTCAGACCTGTTAGTATTTATAACAGAAGCGTTCTGGCACCAGAAGAAAAAGATGTTCCCGATATAGATTTTAATACGGTACAAAAAGAATTTTATATTTTTTTGGATAACCTAAAATAAAATATTTTTGTAATTTGTTTTTTTTAAATTCATTTACACCAAAATGAAACAACGAAACCTTCAAGATTTTCTAAAATTATATGAAAATTCAAGTTACGACGAAAGAGTAAGGGTATCTTTTGTATATGGTTTTTTGAAAAGCATGATTTATCTTCTTATCCCTATCACTATATATACATTATGGATTCAGACAATTACTAGCTCCATTACATCAGCAATTTTGCCAGCTACGATTGAAATTCTTACTTTGATAATATATGTCTTTCTTCTTAGGCAAATAAGAAAAGGGTACTATATAATTTCTGCTCATATTGGGCTGATACTGGCATTTGTGGTTAATTGGACAATTATGTTCTCGAGCAACACAGACATAATATTAAGGTTGTCGTCTGTGAGTTACATACTTGCAATATTAACAATCACACCTATATTTGTATTAAAAAGAACCCACATCATAATTTATTCTATTTTTAATATTTTATTGTTGATTATCTTCGGTTTATATGCATACCTTTTCTATGATATTTCAAAATTTTATTTTTATGATTTTGTTAGTGATAACGCAATAAGTATTATAATATTAACATTCGCATTAACCACAACAAAGAAGATATATGAAATTTTGATTGATAAATCAACAGAGCAAATTCAAAAAAGAAAAGAAGCCGAAAATGAATTGAAAAAAGTGAATCAAGTTTTAGGAAAAACTGTTGAAGAGCGTACCAAGGAACTGCAAGAAACTCTTGGCAAGCTTGAGATTTCCAATTTGGAATTAAATTATTTGAATAATAATTTGATTAATGAATCTCAAAAACTTATTGAATTGAACGACAAATTGGCCCAAAAAGAAATGGAGTTGTCCAGGTCCAACATTACTAAAGAAAAAATTTTACAAATCATATCTCATGAAATACGTACTCCTCTGCAAGCTTTCCTGATGAATTCTGAGATTTTGAAGATTCACTCACATCGAATGCCAAAAGAAGAAGTTGAATCTGTTTATGAAAATATGATTAAAAGTGTGCAGGAATTACATAGCTTATTCGAAGACTTGATGTCCTTTTCAAATATTAAGTTAGGAAATGTGAAACCATTCCCAATTAAGTTTAAATTATTCGATTTTATCAATTCTTCCTTGCAAGTTTTCAAACCAAGTTTAGATAGTAAACAAGGTTATATACAAAATAACATTCCAAAAGATATTGAAATTATTGCTGATCAATCAATATTGAATTCAATATTATTAAGTATAGTCAGTAATTCTATAAAATTCAGTAAAAATAAAGGCATAATAGAGATTACTTACGAAGAGAGCGATCACTATTCAATAATTAATATCGAAGATGATGGTATAGGAATTTCTTCTGATAATTTGCAACAAATATTAGCCAAATACCAAAAATCATCAGATATTGATGATGTAATATGGGATGGGAGTTTGTCGGGATTAAGTTTGAGCCTCAATCTGATAGAAGAATTAGAAGGTATTATTGATATTCAAAGTGAACAGGATAAAGGAACGAAAGTAATTATAAAATTACCCAAAAAATAAATCATAAAATTGAAATAGGATGTTATCTACCACCAGATAAAGCTATTCTAATGTCCAATCCGAATTGTGTAGTATGATAACCTGGTTGAGCGGCTCCCTCGGTAAATGTTCCTTCGTATCTAACAAAAAGTGCAGCGTTAACTATGTTGCTAAGAGAATACCTTGCTCTTGGTTCGATGATAATTTGTGTATTTCCATTCAAAGTCCAACCATTATTTGTATTGCCACCTTGATAGCTTTGAGGATTCAAAATATCGTAAGTAGAATTTTTATTTGATTTAAAAGTTCCTAAAAAGCTAAGCTCCAAATCGTTCTTCAGTTTTATTCCTAATAACGCCATATCAACTCCACGCATAGTATAACTTACTTGAGCGGTGATATCGTCGGAGTTTTGCGAGGAAATTACAGATCTGGCAGCAGTATTTATCATAAATGATCTTTGAGTGGACCATCTTAATGACGCGGTAAGTGCACCTTTGAATTTCTTTTCATCAAAAGTGGCTGTTAAACCTATCAAAGGTTGAAAACCATATTGTACTAGCTGGTTTTGAATAAACTTACCTAAATCAGTTGTCTGAATTGTCTCCTGATAGCTTGATTGATAATTATGGTCTACCGCTAATCTCTTCAAATAATCTTTCCATAAGTCCCATTTTTCCAATCCTTCCCATCTGAATGCCCAGTTAATGCTTGGTAGAAACTTACCGGCTTCACCACCTATATACTTAAACGCTCTTAATTTCTCGTAGAATGAGTTTGAAAGTGCTTCTTGTATCAAGGAATTCTTGGTCATCGTATCGACAGGAAAAGCGTCTATTTCTTCTTTCTTTGCATTAAAATCGTTTACAACATCTTCTATGGTATTTCCAAAAAGATTTAAACCAAAAATTGACGGGAAAGTAAGGAACGACCTATTTAAGTTATTTAAAGCCATTATATTTGTGAATTTTTGAACTCCGTTGCTATCGGTAATAACTGTTTGATTGCGGTTAAATCCTAAATCGGTCTTCCATACCAAGTCTAAAGTTGCCCCTTCCCATAACCGGCGTGAAGTCTTGATTTCGAATGTGGATTGTTGTCTGAAATTATCTTGTAAAACGGCATTGGGAGGACGTTTACCATTTGTAGTTTGGAACCCGAAGTAAGGAAATCTGTCCGACGGTACCATCGAGAAAGAACCATGAGGATCGGTTAATAAGCCCAATTGATAGGGGAATGAAGGACCAAATTCCGGTAAATCACTTCGACCAGTTACCCCTCTGACCCAGAAATTATTGAATCCGTTTCCGCCAAATACACCGGGATTAATACTTGAGTTTGTTTGTGTGAAACTAAAATCAATTTTATCCCAGTCTAGAAAAACAGTTTTTACGAATTGTCCAATTGCTCCCAAAATATCACCAGAACTTGTGTCTGCTTTAGTTACAATCGGTCCTTTCATTTGCGACTTGCTAAACCAGGAATCACCTAATGCTTTCAATTTTAAAGATTGATTTAGCCTGATACTGCTGTTCACGCTGGCATTCTTAACAATGTCGCGAATAGATGGATCGGGCTGTAATGGATCCTGCCAGTTATATGTTGCAGAATAAGCGGCAGTTATATCAACAAATCGGGACATCCCAAACAGGTTTGGGATTGTTGGTTTGGAATTTAGTGTAAATACTTGATTATGTAACGTGTTGTTTCCAAAATTGAATATAGTGCCATCCTTAAAAAAGAGTTCTCGAGCAATTTCGCTACCAGTTCGTTGCTTGCCTTGTGCATCAAGTTCGATTGGAACCAATGTGGAAGTCGTATTAAAGGAGTAGTCGAGTAATGGGTTTAAGAACCCACCTTCTGTTATTTTCCACGAAAACTGACCTTGACGAATAGCATTAAATTCACGTAAAACCGGACTTGGATAATCTAAATAGCGAGATTGTTCGGTTTGACGGCGTCTTGCCATGTCCAATCCAGTATTTAGTGAAGCAGGTAAAGGATTGATTTTTAATTTACTATATATACCTATTATCGGGAAATCTTCTTCAATCCAAGATAATGGCGAAAATGACAAGAAGTCGGAGATTTTTAAATTATGCTGTAAATTTAATTTCCAAATCCAGTTGAATCTTTGTTCGTAAATTGGTGAGCGTTCAAAATCCTGAGAATATGAATAACCTACTGTTAGAGCATTTAATGTTTGATTGATAAGCCAATGATTAATTGGAATACCCAGTTTTAATTGGGTTAAAGCCCAATTATCAGATATCCTCATTATTTGAGACCTTTGTCTAACAGACGTCTCAGCATTTTGAGCAATCCGGTTAGCTTCATCCTCAGGCAAGCCGTTAGAAATAGCTGTTTGGTATGCTTGATTCCTTGATTTTATTGCAGCTTCGTCCAAATTCACATCATTATTTGCAACATATTGAGGATTTTCAATTTGTTCGGAATGGGTAAAAGTTAGGGGGATTCTCATTTGATTGAAACTCTTTGGAGCAAATTTCTCCAGATTAGCTTGTGCGTTTACCGACCACGATAGTGAATTATTACGATTACCAAAGCGTTCTTCTATTTTGTGAAAGTTGGGTTGGGCAGTTTGGAAATTCATATTAACTTGAGCTAGATCGGCCAATTTCATGTCAAAATTGGCAATACCCGCCCAGTCGGCACTACGTTCAGGATTAATTAAACGCAGTTCATCCACCCACATTGTGGTTGATAGATTATTCGGAAATTGCTCTGAAGGGTTTGATACGCCAAACCCAAAGAACTGTACCCTTGTTAAAATTGGGTTACCTTTTATCACAAATGTCGCCAATGGATCGGTGCTCACAGGGAAATTCTGAACATTGTATATTCTTGATGTATCTCGGGTTTGCTTTATAGCAGTTAGTTCCTGAAGATTGATTGTAATATCTTGCCAACCACTCACCAATGGTCTTCGGTATTCATAATAATTGGTTGAATCTATTCCAAAACGTAGATATGCATAAGCTTTTGGTATGGCACCTTTGGTAATGTTATCTGGCATTAATTCGTCGCCATGAATGAAAAACTTCATTACTTTATAGTTAAAGATATCCAACGAGCGAAATATTCTTGTAGCCATCCTTTCTTCGCCATATTTCAAGTCTTTTACGGATACTTTAAGCGATTGCTCATTCATTCTTATATCAGCATAGGGGTCGTTATTATTAAGCAATCTGGGCGGTGTTACTCCAGGTGGCATTGTATAGAAATCAGGTTCTTTGGCGTTATCCCATAAATTAACGAATGAAACTTGTAGAACACTATCTGTTGGGGGAACATTCTGAAAGTCATTAGTTCTTTGCCATTGAGAACCAACTAGCTGCCACTTTTCAATTAACAGACGCACCCTACCACCTTGAAAACGCATTCTAACGTATTGAATATTGGCAAATGTAGGGTTTCCTACTTTTTTTGTAGGTCTTCTAATTGGAATGCGGAATAAATACCAACCTTTTTCGGGATTTCCACCTACGATTTGTGGATTCAATTCAGGATTGGGAGTTAAGTCGACTTCGTAGGAAAAATAATCGTTCGATAAAGAAATGTTTTGACCATTGTTGGAATTTAAAATTTCAGTATCTGGAAATTGACCTAAATCCGCATATCTTGAGTTACCCTCGAATTTGTTGTAGTGCATAAAGTCAAAGTCGCCCCTTTGCTCATCATTTTTTGCAAAATCGAAGAAGTAATTATCCCGCGCCGGATCTTTTTCTAAATTAAGTGGGAAAGGATATGCCTGACGTTCCTGATCGTCGGTCAACTGGTCGATACCCACATCTTCACCTGTATCAATGATACCGTTAGGAAATTTGCTTGCTTCAGTGAAGCCATCTTCGGTATCTAATTTTCCATTTGGAATAATATCTTCACTTATTTGACCTAAATCTATGAACATTTTTCCCGCTCCCCATTCATTATCTAGAATGTTCATCATTATCTCGATATACTCAATGTTTTCCGTATCGAAATTAGTCGCAAACGAAGATAATAATTTTTGAAAACCTCCCCAAATCTTTTTCCGGTTGTTAGGGTTCTGGCTAAATGCATTATTTGGGTCGAATTGATCAACATTATTACTGTCCACAAAATCGGGATTCATATTGTAAATACCCCGTATATCAGGTGTGAAATTGATAGTTAAAGGAGAAAATAGTCTTCGGCCTCGAATATTGTTTTGGTTGTTTGGATAAACGTCTTGGATGTTTATATATGGTAGGAAATATTGATACCAGAATACATTTCCGCGATACATATTTCTTCCGAATGCAGTGGAATCAATTTCATCATCAACCGGTGGAGAACTAAACTGCCACTGAGATGGGCTTGTTCCTAACGATATTGTTCTTTGTGCACTCTCGAAATCATCAATATACACAACAGGCGAGCCATTATCCGATGCAATCTCTGAAGTTCGCTTATTAGGATTTGGTAAAATCATTGCCCATTCACCCTGAAGATTGATATTCGAAGGCACTTTTGTATCGTAAAACGGAAGTAAATCAAGAATCTTTGTTAGCCAAGGTGCATCCAAATTAAAGCGAGCATCAAACCCAAACATTGTATTTGCAACAGGCTCGTCCCCCAACCGAACTCGGTCAATCACAGCAGATTGGTCGTAGTGCATTAAAGTGCTTCCTAACGAAGCAGAACTGTATCGAGTTTTGAACAGTTCATAGTCGGCGCGAATGCCGGCTAAGGTTTTAGTCGCAAGATTAATAATATCTTGTTGCTCATATTCTATTTTTAAATTTGAATTGGGTATAGTTGCTCGAGAATTGCGTAAAGTTAATATTCCAGAATAGTAATCCACGACATAATCTTGATATTCACGCAATGGAGCACCATCCAAAGTAACCTTTACGCTTCCAGGTGCTAAATTAAATGCACCCAAAGAAATTCTGTTAGTTGCCCTGCCGGAAACTTCACCTGATATTACAAATCTGTCGCGTGCGGTATTTCGGGCTGCTACACTATAGATAGTGTCGTAAACCTGGTCGAAAGTAAATTGTTCCGAAATTTCGGGATTGCCAATTTTTGCAAAATAATCTCTCAAACCTTTGGAAAAGGGTTTTGAACTTGGGAAAGTAATTTCTCCGGTAGTGGCATTAAAGAAAGGAGGCCGAAGGTCGAAAACCCCATCGGGAGGGGTAGCTCCAGTTGAGTTGTTTACTCTGTCCACACCAAAAATTGTTACAAGCTTATCCGGAGCGCCAGCTAAAACATCTGTTGAATCATTGTTTTCTCGAATGTACCATAGATCTATTCTTGTGTCTGTTACATTTACGTTTGTTGCATTAATTTGATAGACATTCTTCATTTGTCTATCCCATAGTATTTTGTAGGAAGGTAACAAGTTTGGTCGCGAAATTAATTTTAAAATTAAAGTATCGTTGGTCGAAACATTGTTGGAGAAAGTACCATAATAAACATCATCTAAGGTATCTAATGTTGAACCTTCGATTACATAGGCAACTGCATAATAACGGTCCTCTCGAAAATTTTTAACGTGGAGTGTTCCTAAGTTCGAATCGAAAACATATTGCATCGAATCGAGCAGAACAAAGTTTCCTCGCTCAACTACTCCAGCTTGGATTGGACGTGCTTTTTCTTGAGGTGTATAATACTCTCCTGACCTCATTTTCTTTCCCGATAAATCAGCAATAGCAACAGAGTTGCCCGCCCTCATTACACCTTCGCGTATATCATTGGTTGATTCATAAACCTGAACTCGTTTAACGCGATTAAATTGTGCTATGGGTGTATTGGGGAGTACCGGGGTGGAATACTTGAAATAGTCATCATATATAGAAAGATAGGCGGTATCCAGGAAAAAGTGATTCTTAGCAAAATCGTATGCCCTTAAAGCAAACTGTTGCTTACTTGAGCCACCTTGGACATCGACGAATTTTCTTTGTCCTCTTCGTTGCGAAAATACAGATTTGAGATATAATCCACCAAATTGAAGATCGACCCTTCCACCAAAAAGTGATTGACCACCACCAATTAGTGTAGAATTTATTGGGAAGTTAACGTTACCTAATTCTACCTTTTTTACAATATCATCATCCTCGCCATCAAATCCAATTTTAAACTTGTTGTTGTAATCGTATTGATTTCGGGTATTCCAATCCGTTCCAAATGTTAACTTGTCACCAACTTTTGCATTTACATTCACCCTCACATCCTGACTGAAAATTGGGGATGATTGAGTTTGACCAAAAGCAGAGGTAGTTCCTAAATTTTGTGAATCAAAACGCCAACCAATCCTCAAATTCACTTCTCCATTCACATTGATGCTAATTTGTGGTTTACCGAAGATACTCATAACTGGATTCATTGGTATAGGAATGTTTATACCTGTAGCTGCTGCTATGGCACTGGATAAATCACTACTCGATAATGCTTTTTTTACATCATATCTCGTTAGAATTGAATCCCAAATTTCTTCTTGTAGGGCCTTTTTACGAATCTCTAAATATTCATCCATAGTTAGCGAGTAAG
>CAYOPF010000032.1:16908-22898 GCA_964405755.1 uncultured Chloroherpeton sp. | reverse complement strand
TCTATAATTATTTCGCGATGATTTGTTTTAAATAGCTTCGATACCTGATGGGCATATCCAAGTTCATTATATTTTTCCAAATCGCGGAACCCGACAGTAAAAGTATCCACAGGCCGATCCATAAACTCGGTCATCAAGGCAACATTCAAACTTGAATCAATTCCTCCGCTAAGAAATACTCCAAATGGTACATCACTCATCATCCTAATTTTAATTGCATCGCGAAGTAAAGTGATAATCTCTGTGGTTAATTGTTCTTCGGTCCATGATGCATAGGGAATTAATGTAGCAAACGGATCCCAATACCGCTTAATTTTAATTTCACCTTTGCTATTGATTTTTAAATAGTGTGCTGCTGGTAATTTCCTGATTCCTTCGAATAAAGTCGAATTATTATTGGTTGCTCCAAAATACAGATAAAATGGCAATTGCTCCAAATTAATATTTCTTTTGTAATCCTGATATTCCAGTATAGATTTTATTTCCGAACCAAACACAAAATTTCCATTATGAACTAAGTAATAAAATGGTTTTATGCCAATTCTGTCGCGCGAGGCAAACAACTCACTTGTTTGATTGTCCCATATAGCAAAGGACCACATACCTATCATTTTGGACAATAGTCCCTCGCCCCATTCCCGATAGCCATAGATAATTGTTTCGGTATCGGTATTCGATTTGTATTTATAGCCCTTTTGCTCTAATTGCTTTCTAAGGTCGCTATGATTGTAGATTTCACCATTAAATACAATGGAATACCTACCGTCGGTATCGTGCATAGGTTGGTTGCCATTGGAGCTCAGATCGATAATTGCAAGTCGTCGGAACGAAAAACCACACCGAGAGTTGTCAGAAATCCACTGACCATCACTATCCGGACCGCGATGGGTTATCACATCGCCCATTTGCTTGAGTAATTTATTTGTTATTTCGTAGTTAGTGTTATCTAATTTTACTATTCCAGCAATTCCGCACATAAAATTGTATTTTAAAAATTTGTAAAATTAACTAATTGTATCAAAGTCGGAACATTCAAAATAAAAATTACTCAAATTCTTCTTATATTTAGTCTAAACTAAAAATGAAAAATATGAAATACCTAACAATATTCACAATAACTGTTGCAGTATTTTTTGCTGCATATTTCTATCTACAATCAGGTAATGGAGAAAAAATGTCATCAAATTCGATTTATGAATTTTCTGCAAAGTCAATCGACGGAAAAGATGTAAATTTTTCCGAATTCAACGGAGATGTTCTATTAATTGTAAATGTCGCAAGCAAGTGTGGTTTCACTCCACAATACGAAGGATTGGAAAATCTCTATAAAAAATACAAGGACAAAGGATTGGTGATACTTGGATTCCCTTGCAATCAATTTGGGAAGCAAGAACCCGGCACAGAAGAGGAAATAGTACAATTTTGTCAAATGAATTTTGGCGTTTCTTTTCCAATGTTTGCTAAAATTGATGTAAATGGTGAAAACGCACATCCGCTTTATAATTTTCTAAAAGCAAAAGCACCCGGAGTGTTGTCCACTCAAGATATTAAGTGGAATTTCACAAAATTTTTAGTTGACCGCGAAGGCAATGTGGTAACTCGCTACGCCCCTGCAACAACTCCAGATGCAATAGAAAAAGAAATCCAAAAGTACTTTAAATAACAAGTATTAAAAAAATAATCTTCAATAATTTAAGTCATATATTATATTATTAAATAGCCCACGGTTCAAATTGTGGGCTTATTTAACTTCAATATTTTATTCTTGCTTCGACTATCATTTACCTGTTAATTTCTTTAGAGATTCTTCAGTTGATTTTAATATTGGCTTAACCGAGATCTTATTGCCAACTGCACCTTTCATCCATATTTCGGGGACTAATCGTCCTTGCGAGAGAACTCTCACCATTTCGGAGGCAATATTCTTACCTTTAATGTAATCTTCGATTTGGAACTCAATAACATGTCCTATAGGGTATGCAGGCAGATAAAGTGGATAGTCAATCATGTGCGAATAAATTGCTAAAACTGGTTCATCTTTAATTTTGAACACAGGTGCATAGAATTTGTTCCAGACTTCTTTGGCAATTTCCACAACTTGTTTGCCCAATTCTTCATTTGTTGCATTTGGATTCTTATACATCCAATTCCAAACTTTCATATCCACCAACGAAACTCCCATAATTTCGTACATCGACCAATATGCATCGAGCATTTTAAGCTCTTCTTTGTTGGGTACATCGGTTTTCATACCTAATAAATCCAAATCGCGTACCTGGAAAATGAATGCCCAAGTTTCGGTAAATGCCGTATTGGGAACTCCTTTCATCGAGTAGTAATCCACATCGTGAAGAGTGATGGTTTGCTCCACATTGTGGCCTAATTCGTGCACAGCAATATTGTATCCTTTGTAGTCCATTCCATCGCTACCAACTCGTGTTCGCAATCTTGCCTTTTGGGATTTCATTTCAGCACCCCAAGCGTGACCAGCTCCACGGGAGGCATCTACTTGAATTTTGGAAGCAATAAAATTAGCTTTTTCGGGTGTATAACCTAATTTTACAAGAATATTAGGAATATCTTTTTCGAAAGCGTCTTTGGTTGGATATTTTTTCTTTGTAATTTTGCTTAATTCGTCCTGCGAAATTGAACTACGAGTTTTAAATCCGTCGTACCAAACATCAAAAGGTTGCAAAGGGCGACCTAATCTTTGCGAAATCAACTCCCCTACTTGCTTGGCAACAGGTGAACTAATTAATTCTGTAAATAATTCTTCTACTTGTTTTTCGGGGATTTCCAAACCCAACTCGAAGGAACGGGCAATTGCAGTTGGATACGTTGGATAATATTTATCCAGCAACTGTTGAGCTTTAAAATTATTCAACAATTTTTCGTAACGAGTGAAAGGTTCGGCTTTTGGTGTTTCCTCGTTTCCATTTTTATATATTTTATTGGAAATTGGATTCCATTGATAATCATTTTTATTAATTACTTGCTCAGGAATATCCTGATTGATAATTCTCTTCATCACTTCGTAGATCATCTTTTGTTTGGGCAAACCATCTGCCTGTGAGTATTGCGCTTTAATTTCGTCGCGTAAGTTCCAGTGGGTGATTAATTTCATATCAGCAGGAAAATGAGTTTTCATTTGGTCATCGACCAAAAATCCAGCAAAAATGTTGTAATTGGAAATATAATTATCGGCATCAGTAAAAATATTGGATACCTGTTGGGATATTTCGGCAGGAACGCGCGATGTGAACAGATCTCCCATTCGAGAATATGCCCACTCTTTACGTGACCAATTTTCGCCTAATTTCTCTTTCTCTCCCAAAGAATAAAATGGGAAATTTAATCTTGCAAGAAATGCTACTTTGTTGGCAAACAAATCCTCGGTTAGGTGAGCAGATGCGTCGAAACCTCCAAAAATCAAATCCAAGTCGGTAACTTCGCCCTTATCTAAGTGCATTTTTTCCTTCAACGCCAAACTTAATGCGTTCAAATTACCGCCAATTTGTTCTAAATAATATTCCAAACTTGCAAATAATTCATCCAGTTTTTGTGGATCAGCAATAAATTTTTCCATACAAAAATCAACAAATGATGCTTCGTCTCCATCGGTTGAACGCCAAAGGGCAGCTGTTTGGGCAACTCCCTTTTGTATCCGATTCTTATCCAAATTGGGATATTTTTCGGTTAAATCATTAATCACTTTGTCGATAGTAATTTGGGTAATATTTGATTCTTCCATTTTAGTATTGCTCCCTGTTGGTTCAATCTTGCTACAAGATATTGTTAAGAAAGAGATTAATAATAAAAAAAGTAAATTGTTTTTCATAACTTTTTCCTTTTAATAAAAACAACAAAATTACAATTTTTAGTCGAGATAAGATTAAATAAAACAAGTAAAATTTTAAAAATAAAAAAAAGCCTCACCAAAAAATGGGAGGCTTTTGAAATTTAAATTCAATATCACTATTGAACAACAACCAATTTTTGTGAAATAGTTCCGAATTTAGTTGTCATGTTGATAAAGTAAATTCCACTCGCAAGTTTCAATTCACCAGCATTAATAGTTAAATTATGCAAACCAGAAGTAATAACTCCATTAGCCAATACAGCAATCTGATTGCCATAGATATCGCTCAATGTTATATTTGCCAATGTTTCGGTTGGAACTGCAAATTGAATAACTGATAAATTATTTGCTGGGTTAGGTACTGGTGATAATAACATAGGTTCGCCAGCAACAGCTTCATCCACCGATGTAATACCAGGAGCTTTAACTATAACTACGATATCATTGGAAGTAATGTTGCCGCATTCATTTGTTATCTTAGCTGAATATGTGCCTGCATCTCCCGCTGTAGCCACAGCAACTCTGTAAGTTGCCTCGGTAGCACCATCGATTTTATTTCCGTCTTTAAACCATTCAACAGTGTAAGGTTTAGCTGTAGAGCCTAAGTCGAGTTTAATCAATAATTCTCTGCCTTCGGCAACTTCCACACTGGTAGGTTGATTAACGATTTCTGGCTTGGAAACAACGAATACGGTAACTGTTTTCGATTTAATGTTATAACCTTTATCAACCACTTCAACTACTAATTGATAAGCGCCGTTATCTTCTTTTGTAGCGTTTTTGATTGTTAATTCTGGTGAATCAGCACCAGATATTCTATCATTATTAATTAAGCGGTAAGTACCCTTCATCCATTGATATTTTACTTTAACGTTGTTTTGATTTGTTAATGCGGTAGTAATTGTTACATCTTCTCCTGAGCATCCTCTCTTATCAGTTGGTTGTTGCGAGAATGATATGTCGAATTGACTTAGCTTCACTGCTTCAGTTGTAGCTGTACCGCATAGTGCAGAAATTGTACAAGTATAGTTTTTACCTATATCGGTTGATTGAACAACGTTGAAGATTAATTTACGATTTTTGGTTCCTTGAACCCTTGCGTTATCAGTCATAGCCACACCATCGGCAAACCATTGATAAGTATATTTGTAAGCAACTGGAATACCATTTGCAGCTGGATCTACCTCAAAGTAGGCCGATCCACCGTTATTTGCAAACATAGTTTGTGGTTGCTTACCTATTGCTGTTGGACGAGCAATGTAAACAACAATATCAGCAGTTTGAACAGATTTACATCCACCAAAAGGACTTGATACTATACAATAGTAAATACCAGTATTTTTATAGTCGATATTATTAAAGTACAAGAAAGGATTATTTTCGCCTGGCAACAACACACCATCGCGATACCACTGATAAATTAAACCAGTACCTGTAGCGACTGTTTCCAGAGTTACTTCGCTATTGATACAATAAACTTCACCTTTGGAATGATGTTCGATAACTGGTGAATCGAAAATTGTTACATTAGTTGCTAAATTGACTAAATATGGATGTTCGTCAGAATAAATCCTGAATTGTAATTGTTTGGCTGCCCAGGTTTGTCGTTGCACTTTCCAGTCCATCTTACCTAATGTAGCATCTACTCCAGAAGCAACTGTTGTCCAAGTATCACCATTATCTATCGATACTTGAATTGTTACAGAATAAACTCCGTGAGCATCCCATAGGAAAGTGAAAACACCTTCGTTACAAATATTGTATGAATTGGTTAAATTCAAGAATTTTATATGAGGAGTTTCGAAATACAATCCTGCAGAGCCTCGATTAGGATTAATAGTTGATATTCCATCCCATGTGCCATCTGGATCGGTCCAAGTGTATACAACTGCTCCATCCATTGTTCTGTGTTCTATTTTACGAACACCACTTGCTAATGTGTTTGGCAAAAATGTAGCCCACGCTCCATTATTTCCTTCCAACATTTCGTAGAAGTAAGGTGCTTGATGTGGGAAACCTGGAGTAATCAAAGCCGCTCCATCATCTTGGATTAAAGTAGTTGTTACAGGATTATTAGCATTATCATAAAAAACTAAATAAGTTTTTGGAGCCAATCAACAGTCAGAAACGA
>CAYOPF010000032.1:0-16898 GCA_964405755.1 uncultured Chloroherpeton sp. | reverse complement strand
CAGTATCGTATAATCCACTAGCTTGTGTTGTATTTGTACCATACTCCACTTGTTTGGAGTTACCTGTGGAAACATTACGGGAAATTACATCACCATATTCATTTCCGAGTAGTACCAACCAATGTATTAAATTCGATAATGTAGTAAATCTCGAGTTAGTAGTTGGAACGATATTAACCCAAAAAGTTAATGAAGTCTGACCAGCTCCTGTTTTAACTACCGAGCGATTTGTTGGATCAGCTATGTTTGTTGCAGAAGATGTATAACTATAACTATTTGTTTTGTAATCGTAATAAATATTGTTACCAGCGCCTGCAGTAACAAAAGTATATTCAGTATTTGGATGTAAACCATCAAACTTCACCATAGCATAGGAAGGAGTACGACCATTGCCAGTAGGCAAGAAAGAACCATTTCCTTTTATGAATTGTGGTAGAATTACAGTTGAAAAAGTAGGTTGGTTCAAAACTGTAACTGTTATGTTCTGTTGTAAAGTTAATCCAGGCACTGTAGCACCTAACACGTAAGTACCGGATACAGGGAAAATAATATCGTCGAAAGTAGCAATACCATCCAATGTTTTCTTGGATGTTGTTCCAGTTAATGCAGCAGGACCTGAAATAAGATTGAGGTTAACTGTGTAATTATCGTAGTACATATTTGGATTGCCATCTGCATTCTGAGCTTGAACAAAGAATTTATGGTGAATCACGCCTACGTGACCTTTACTGTACAAATCTACAAATTTTGCGATTGTTGGACCTGGTTGAACAATGTAGTTCTTTTTAGTATGCTCTAATGCATCACCAGAGATAACTTCGAATTTTATTTCCAATGGTTCTACTTTATTGTATTTCAAATCATCAAAAGATAATCGGTTCGAACCAGCTACCATAGTTTTGGTTGTTGTCCCAGCCAATACTCCTGTTCCATAATAAACAGATGCCTTAATAGTAGTATTGGAATTTACATACTTAGCAATACCATTGTTATCGATTGATTTTAATACAACTGTAAAAGGAATATTTTGCATTGGATTTTCGGGGAAGTAAGAATCAACCATCAATTGAGTTGGTGTTCCAAATGATGTTTGAGTTGATACAACAACATCATCCAATCTATATTGAGGACGATTACCACTTCCACCAGGGATTTGATAATATATCCATCGTATTTGTACATTCGATTGATTGTCGCATTCGCTTGGCAAAACTACAGAAAAGTTCTTTGCTTCGGCGGGAGTGCTTGTTCCCATCGTAACGTAATTGGTATTCATATATTCTGCAACGTTGCCATTGCCATCATACACATCATTCCAATTACCGGTTGTACCCACTCTATATTGCATTCTCAATGCATATTGACGGGTTGATGTTCCAGCAATATTCACAAATCCACCCAACCAATCAACTTTAATCTGAGTTCTATTGATTGTGTTGATTGCCATTACTGCTTGACCAATAAAACCTTGTCCAGTATTGGTCGAACCAGTATTTAAAAAACCGATACCATCGGTATTTAAACCAACAAATCGAGCATTGGAAGTTAAGTTGTAGGCAGCAGTCCAGTCCTTGTCGAATGTACCATTTAATGGTACATCGAGAGTTGGAGTTGTATGAAACATGAAATTAGTTGGGTAAGTGCCAGCTCCACTTGTCGAATTCCAGTTCATTAGCGAGTATGAACCCAGAGACAAGTCGTAAGGTGTTGGATTTGTTTGACTTAGTCCAGTATAGCAAACTGCTAAAACAAACAAAAGAACAATACTTGTTTTGGTTAATAATTTTTGCATATAATACCTATAATTTTATTTTTAATTTTCCTATTTTCCAAATTCTAAAATTAGCAAAAACAATGTAAATATTAACTATAATATATAAAAAAACTGTCATTTTCTCAATCAATTAGTCTTTTTTAGCTTTTGACTTTATTAAAATACACTTTTTTTATACTGAAATAGAATAAAAACAAATTTATCACTACTATAACACTTGCCCAAAACCAATAAGGTAATAATAGAATTGATTGTATTACTTCTGTATCGGTTTTGCCTGCAAAACTGTAATAATCGCTACTTGTGGAATATAAGTATCCAAAAGACTGATAAACACTAATTATCGCCTGAATTCCCAAAAAAGTTGCAATTCTTCTTAACCACTCCTCATTCGACTTAACTGTAACCAGAATCAGTAATATTGCGAATGCGGCAATAAAAATTGCTCCAAACCATGAACGTATCCACAATGGAACAGATACCAACATAAACAATGAAAACAGCAACACAACTGAACGAACATACTTACTTTTTGATATTAGTATTAGGAAACTACCAAATATTCCTGGTCCAATAGGTCCAGCTCCGGCAACTATTGCCAGTCCTAATTTCCCAAACAAAAGATCTGTTGTAAAATATGCAGCTCCACTTCCGTTCGGCTGAATTACCAGTTTTTGGAAATCACCACCCAAAATGAATGCAGTTAAGCCATGAGCCATCTCGTGGAACCAAGTGGAGAGTATAGTGAACGGATACATCAGCATCTGTCCTATATCAAACTGCCACAAGGTTACTGTTCCTACCGACATCAGAACAAATACAAGTGCTTCATTTCGGCCTTTTGTTGGTTTTGCAGTATTTAATGATTCTGGATTATTCATATCTATAATCGATACCAAATGTTATTAATCGTGTTCGGGCAAGATTGCCAACCATGTAGGTATAGTAATAATCAAACAGATTGTAGCAATTTAATTTTATCACTAATTCATCTTGTAAAGTGAACATACTTCGAAGACTATAAGATAAATTGAAATCGAATATATTGGTCGAAACTCTTTCTTTGGCATCTTTAACTTGGAAAATCAACTTTTCATCGATACGTTCGACGATACTCGAGTACCTGTAGCTCAATCTTAATGAAAAATTGTCAAGTTTGTAGTTGATAGAAGTATTCCAAAAGTGTTTAGAGCGGAATTTGAGAATTTCATTGTTGCTCAAATCAATTGGGTCCAGATATGTATAGGAGCCAACTACAAGTAAATTTGGATGTAAAAGTAGTGTTAACGAAGATTCAATGCCCTTAATTTCTGCATCTGTAATATTCGAGAATTTTATGGTAGTCAGGAACTCATCCACAAAACCGGGTTCAATCAAATTCCAGAATTTATTATAAAAACCAGCAATATCGAATTCGAAGGGTACCCAAAAAGATGTAGTTTTGTAATTAAAACCTAGTTCGTAATTCCAGCTTTCTTCAAATTTTAAATCTGGATTTTCCACTACTTTAAATCCCTGAAAAGCAACCGATGCAAAACGTTCAGCAATAGCAGGAGCTCTAAATCCTTTACCAATCGAACCGCGAAGGTGCATATTTTCTATTGGTGTGTAATTAAAACCAAATTTTGGCGATATCATCGAAGATGATTTATCATCCATTAATATTTCATTATCGTAGCGTGCTCCAATAGTTGTAATTAACCTATCGAATGGATGAAACTCGGCTTGAAGGTAGCCAGCAAACAACTTTTGATTTCTCAACCCATACGAAAAGGAGGACACATTGTTATTGGTGAAATTAGCACCGGTAGTCAATATTATCGAAGGGGATAAGGTTGCGGTCATCTGCAAATCAGCAAAACTTGTGATTGCATCCGAGGAACGATAATCTGTATCTGTTTTTTCCAAATTATTCCAAAACTGAGTGTAGAACCCTCCTAATTTAGCACTAAATAATAAATTTTCGGTAAAGAAATGATTAGCGGTAATTCCAATCATCGATTTATTGGTTTGCAAGTGAACTGATTGGTCGGTGCCTGATGGAGGATAGGTGGCAGAATCCAAACTATTCCAATATACCCAATCAGCACGGTCTGTTGATTGGTGAAGTAGTATTGTGCTTAAATCAACCTTATTCAATTTAAAATTCACTTGTGCATAGCCCTGATAATGCTTAGAATCATCAAACAACCGATAACTCTCGTCGTTGCTATATGCACCGCTTACGATTGAGGAAATATTTGGTTTGGTATATGAATAAGATAATTGCAAATTGTTTTGTAATTGATAATCAGGCGAAAATCTCCATTTCTCGTAACGAGGTTCAGTATATAATCCAAACGAAGATTCTAATCTTAATGCATTAGGCTTTTTTGAATAACTTTTCTTGGTAACTATATTTATTACGCCACCAATAGCATTACTCCCATATAAAGCAGATCCTGCTCCCTTGACTATTTCGATGCTTTCGATGGAGGAAATTGGAACTAAATTCAATTTAGCATCGCCATTATCTCCACTCATAAGTGGCATCCCATCGAGCAACAACAAGTTGCGAGAACCCAATCCAAAATCGAATCCATCTGAGCCACGGATACTTATTGTTTCATCGGCTACTTCCACTCCCGGAACCTGCGTGAGCACTTGTTCGAAGTCGAACGAACTCGCAAGTTGCATGGATTTATCGTCTAACACAAAAACAGAATTTGTAACCTCCTGTACATTTTGTGTACGTCGGCTTGCAGTAACCACTATGTCTTTGGTTTGAAATACTTTAGGTATTAAATATATTTTCAATTCGGATGTATCGGCAAGAATAATAGATTTTTCAATTAACTCATACGCAACATGCGAAATTTGGAGAATAACTCTTTGCTTGCTTATGTTCGATATTTTGAATTCACCATAAATATTTGAATAATCACCATATCGGGTGTTTTTTATTTTTATAGTGGCTCCAATCACAGGTTTTTCAGTTTTATCCTCGAGTAAAATACCCTTGAATGAATATGGTTGTGCATTTACAGAAACAACTGATGAAAATATCAAAAATATTACGATAATTCTATAATCCAAAAGGTTGGTAAGGGATTTTATCCCAGTCAACTCGTATTTCAATTTCATATTTTTTTCCGGTTTGAATATTAATTTTTGTGATCGAATCTTGATTGATATGGTAAACTCCTATAGCACGCCATTGGAGCAAAGTGCCGTAATTTTGTGCTGCTACTATATATTTTAGCTCTGTAGGTGGATCTATAATTTTAATTTTGAATGGAACGGTGTCTTTATCGAACGATAGTGCAGTTTCGGTGAAATATGCCTTTCCAGTTAAAACATCTTCAATTATGTTATTGGGTGGATAATCCTTAAAGCAAACTACTCTTAAATCTTTCAATGAATCGGGAGGCGGAAACTTATCTCTGGGAGATACAAATATAATTTTCCCTTCAATATAGGCATTTCGCTCAATTTCGGGATTCAATCCCCCATCGCATGCAGCTAGATATATTGAAATTAAAATGAGTAAAATTCTTTTCATCTAATTCCTTATGATTTGTTGGAATGACGATTATGAATTGAAAAAAATTAATCTTTCCAAATAAAATCGAATAATACATAAGATACTGTGGCGATTAAACCAGTGTAGGCAACGATCATCTGTATATCACCCAAGTTCTCCGATATCGACGACCCAACAAAACTTGCAATTGTCAAATCGATCCCAATTTTGATTATTGGCAATAAAATAGGAAAAGCTAATACTGGAAATAGTGCATTTTTGGAATTGGCTTTTGAAATTATCGCAGAAATTACAGTAGTAGCAGTTGCAATTGCAAAAGAAGAAATTGTAATAGTAATAAGTAGTAACTCAACAGATTTTACGATTTGTGTGTTTAGAAAAAGAAAAAAGAAAGTAAGAGCAAAAAAGTTAATAAATAAACTGGTGACAATATTAAAGATTAATTTTCCAAAATAGATTGAATACGAATTTGCGATAATTTGTAGCAGAAACGCAGTCCCTCTTTCTTCTTCATTGATAAATGTTCGGGATAATCCTATCATCGAAGTAAAAAAAAGAACAATCCATAAAAGTCCAGCACTTGTTTCCATCGAAATTCTCTCGGAACTGTAGGCAATTGCAATCATCGAGATAGTTGTGAAAATAAACAGAAGAATGGTGCTAAATGAATAGCGGGTACGAAATTCCGAAAGAATTTCTTTATAAACAATTGCTAAAATTTCTGCCATAAATTTTTAAAATTGTATGAATACTTTATACCAAGCAAGAACGAAAGCTTGGATACTTGCCAATCTCCATCATCAATCATGCTCGATAGGGCTTGAGTATAGCAGGATTCGAAAAATACCGAAAAGTCATATTTGATAGGATAGGACATTCCTAAACCTAAATATAGCCCAAGATTAAATCTATTTAGAGAACTCAATTCCTCTGGGTATCTTTTTTCGATTTGATTTTTTAATGCAATCGGGTATTCCAAATAGTTAGGTTGCAGAATTTTAGATTCGTAGTTTATTGATTTACCAGTGTTAATAATGAACGAAGTTCCAACTATACCATATAATAATTTCTGGAAATAATAATCAATTTGGAAATTGACGTTAAAGACTGTGGAAGTTAAAGATAAATACCTCCCTTCTTGGAAAGGTATAAGTTCTCCTGTTTCAGGATGGCGAGTTGTGCCAATTGTAACATCTGGTGATTCCAAAACTCCATTGAATTTATCGAAATATATTTTGCTGGTTAAATACAGTTTTTTAGCTAATTTATCGGTAATCGAAAATCCAAATCCATTAGTCAAATCACTTGCTTCCGAAAATTTACCAAGCTCGCGGGGAGTAATGGGCACTTGATTGTTCACCTCTCCTGTAACAGTAAAATTAGTGTTATGGAAAATAAAAGTAGGAGCTATGAACATACCCACTTTGGTATTTTCGATAATATCGCACTCTTTTTGTTGTCCCTCCGAGACTGTAAACCTGTAATCTGCAACAGTTTGGTCGAATTGATAACAAATTGTATAAAATTTCGTGTTCAATGCAACATCATTTACCTGGATGATTGCTCGGCCTCCTTCCATAGCATTAGTTGGGTCGGTACGGAAGCTAATTTGCGGAGCACCTTCCACAAATTTTGGTATTCGAATGTCCAGATTTTCATTAGCCATAATAATAATATCACCAATACCTGTGTCGTCCTCACGGTCGTCTCGAGCAATCATTTCGACAGATAACCCTCTAATTTCTGTATCAACAACAGGTGGAATTGTATCCAATACTGCCTCGTATTCAACAAATGATTGTCCACCCATAGTTCCATAGGCATCAAAAGCATCTGCACCGTATCCAAATCCATAAGAGTACATCCCAAAAGGTCGGGCGGCAGTTAATGAGTGCGTTCCATAAGGAACTTCGATTGTTGCAATTGAATAGCGGGATATACCTATCTGACGAAACGATTTTTCCTCAACTTTTCGGCTATTTAATTTTAATGTAGGTATTGCAGTTGTTGGTATCACAACCGATACAAAGTGATTCCATTGTCCATTAACGGGTGTTGCAAACCGGTATCTTGTCAGAAATTGCTGAGTTGGGCTGATTAAAATCATTGCAGGATCGCCAATCGAATCGCCGTTTCGATAACCTTGAGAATATTGGGCAACAAGGATTGGTTTGTCAGCAGTTATTTGCAAATCTTCTTTGGAATTATCTTCGTAAAATTCTCCTGCTTTCAGCATTTCCACCAATTTGGAATTTACAAACAGCTTTGTGGAATCGACATTAGCCAAAGCTCGCCAACTATATTTGGAACGCTTTTCTAATTTTCCGAGAAAGTAATGTTTTCCCCATGAAGAAGTTGGAGGAATTTGCTCAACCAAGTGATTGCAAGCAATAATAACAGGAGGTGGTGAAGGCACATAAGCACACTGATGACCACCAAAAACTGCAATAGGTTTATTGGAAGTAATCTGAGTACCTGTGAAATCAATTTTGTCATAGAACAATCCCGATGGCTTGGCAATAACCTGATAAACATCCCCTTGATTAAGCGTTACAGTGTAAGGTTTGTTTGCCTTGTTTCCAGCTTGTGTTTCGGCAGTAGGTGTTATTTGGATATATGTATTGTTTTCGGTTGCAACTATAGCAAATTCGGGCATCAATGGGCTGGACATCGTGTAGGACATCACCCTGTAATTCGTCCCCAAAACGCTTTTTGGAAGTCCAAGATATGTATCGGTAGTTTGGTATCTGCGGTTTAATCCATAAACAGATATAGGTTCATCGGATGTGATTCTGACCGACATTCCCGGTTCGATTATTTCGCTGCTTATTATTTCGGCTAATGGCGATAATTTTACGTTTTGTACGGTTAATGCAGGAACTTTCACTTTTTTTGAGTAATTCAACGCTTTGATTGAAATCGTTACTTCAGCATCCCTCTCGGAGGTAATAAAAAGTTCCAACATCAGTGAATTGTTGGGATTTCTTTCAGCTTCGTCCGATTTATAATTTTGCATAAAACAAAGCCAAAATTCCTGACCCTCTGGATTTTTTATATTTAATTTCTCGCCAGCCTGATTACGCAATGCTAAGGTGTCTATAGTAGCTTGCTGTGCATGAGCAATAACAAATGCATACAAAAACAAAAATATGTAAATTCCTCTTCTAATCATTTTAAATGCAAAATATTTGTATTGTAAATCCCGCCCTGAGTGCTCATTTGCAAGAAGTAAAGTCCTGAAGAAAAATGCCATGGAACAGATTTTACGTTTAATTTATAATATCCTTTCGGAAATTTCATTTTATATGGATGATCGATCAATGAACCTTTATTATCGAAAAACTGGTAGCTATCGTCTGTTTTGTTGGGAAATGAATAAACAACTCTTCCTAATGATGAAAAAATCGTAAACGAAATTTCGGTGGGTGTCTCGATTGCAAAATCAACAATAAACTCGTTATCGAAAGGATTGGGGAATACTCTCGAAATACCTTCCTTAATTATAGGCTCCAGTGCATATCCAACATTAATTTTTCCATTGATTTTATTAATATTTGTTTTCTCTTCATCATTTACTTTAACAGATACTGGGTTGAAGTATGCTACCGAATCCAGACCAAAAAGGGTTTCCAATTCGATAAAACATAATATTTTATTGTTTGTCGAATTGAAATTATTGGAGCTAATCCTAAGATTTCCGGTTTTGAAATCATTGTTGGTTAATGTATAAGTTGGCTTTGGTTCATTAATAATGTTATTCTGTTCAGTTATCAATGAAATAATATTAATTAAAGTGTAGTCAAATTCAAAACCAATTTCGATTTTGTTTGCCGAGTTCAATTGTAAATCTGCATAAATAGGCAAACGATAAACTGAACCATTATGCAGCATTGTTGTGTCTGGAATCTTTATATATTCTTGAGAAAATAAATTTGCAACCGAAAAAGCAAAGAAAAGAATAATTATGTAAATATTTTTAATCAGCATCCAATAGATATATATTTAGATTACAAAATTATGAATAAAATAGTAAAGACGAAGAAAATGAAAAATATAATAAAAAAGGGGCTGTCTTGGTTTACAACTGCAACAGCCAGCCTTCAAAAGATGTTTTAATAGAAATTTCTACAATCCTTGTTTTTGTAAAAATATTGCTTTATCTACTTTTGCAAAGAAGTCCTGATAAAATTTACCGTCCTGTACTGGATAAACTTCGACAACATCGCCTTTGTTGTCCAATATTTTAGCCTGGAAATTTGCACGAACTTTGGATTGTCGTCCATAATCTGATACATTTATGGATACTTCGACTACCTTTGTCTTCTGAAAAATTCGATCTTGCTGACTTGGTTTCGATTGTCCTTTTTTATTCATTGCATCAAAAAAGGCTATCCAAAAGTCATTATCGACATTTGCTCCCTTTTTGGAATTACCCAAATCCATTTCTTTTTTGGCCATTATCACACCCAAGTCGGTAACCGCATTGGTAATAATATAGTTATCATCTTGCAACACATTTACCATAGCCTTCATTATCAGTTTAGTGTTGTTGGTATCGAACATGCGGGTTTGGAACTCGCGAGTTTCCAATTGAGTTGCCTGATGGGTAGTAGTATTTCTTTGGTAATCAATAAAAGTACAAGATGATAAACCTATTGTAATCAAAATCAATATTAGATATTTTGCTTTCATAGGACATCAAAATTTACTTGCATGGTACGAAAATGAATCTACTTTATCTTCACGAAGTTTGATTACAACAGTCAATGTTTTTTGCGTCATAGTATAATTGGATGATGTATTTGTTCTGCCATAGATGAACAGGAATAAAGCATCTGAACTTTGAGAATATTTGGCTTCGGTTGCTATTTTATCGTAAACCCAAGTAGTTAATCCACCTTCGTCGGATGTAACTATATTTGGCTGTCCCAATGCTTGGATAACTTCGGCTCCGCTCATTCCCTTGCGTATTTCTTTCTGAACTTTTCCTGCTGTCAAATTGTCGCTATAGTCGTTGGAGCTTCCTCTATAAGTCCCACTACCCCCAACAGTTACACATGAAGTAGCTAATATCGATACTGCTCCGTAAATTGCTATTAACAAAAATAATCTTTTCATTGTATTTTTACTCCTTATTTATTAAAAATGAAATGCTATACCTAAATTAAATAATACTTGATCGATTTTGGAATGGTATTTGTCGAATTTAACCGACCTGTCGGGTTGTGCTTTTGCAGTGTAATAATCAGTTTCGTTTCCTGTTAGATATTTAAATCTAATGTCCAACAGCATACGTGTATTTTTATTGGGTAACATCACAAAATCGACTATTTTGAACATAACACCAGCTCCAAAATAATAATGCAAATATGCGTTAAACTCATTTTTGTCTTCGGCATCGCCAAAGTAAGCTGATTTGTAATCTGCACTTGCACTCAATAAAGTAAAGCCCACCCCAATTTCCAAATATGGGAAAACATAAGTCATCAAATTAGGCTCCAAACGAGCAAATACTGACAATGGGATAGACAAATTAGTAGTTGTTAAAGTATCTTTCGAAAAAGTCCAATCATTTATTCTGTTTTCGAAATACCGTGTTTCGCTTCCAAAAAAGTGTAGATCAGCACTCCCACCAAAAGTTACTGGAATTGGATCCATTCGGTAACCACCGTAAAGTCCGAATCCTGGACCAGAGGTCTTCAAGTTATCCATATATTCCTTCTGAGGAACAGAATTGGAAAACGTAAAACCAAAGAAGCCATGAAGGGGCATATTCTTTAGATATTCCACTCTTTCTTGCTCAGAAAAAGAATTTTTTTGATCATCGACTGGCGTGCCTTTTTGTGCAAAAGATAATGTTGGAATTAAAAGTAATGCGATTAAGTAGTGCTTAAGTTTCATATAAAATCCCTTTTTAAATTTAATACGAAAATAAGAATATTTTGGTTACAATCTTTTTAAAAAGTAATCTTATTGTTATTATTGATAACTATAATTTTTATTAAAAGAAATAAAATTGAAAGAAACTAAATCTGTATGTAATTATTTGGGATAGATATATTTTAAATAAATCTTAAAATAAACTTCCGTATATTAAACCCGAAATTGTTGCCATAATAATTACTAATGATACATAGACAATCGTTTTTTTCGTTCCCAAAACACCTCGAATAACCAACATATTTGGCAACGACAGTGATGGTCCAGCAAGCAATAGTGCCAAAGCTGGTCCTTTGCCCATTCCTGAAGAAATTAAACCCTGAAGTATTGGAACTTCAGTTAATGTAGCAAAATACATAAATGCACCAACGACCGAAGCAAATAAATTTGAAAATAAAGAATTTCCACCAACTGCCCAATAAATCCATTCATTTGGAATTATTCCGGGAATTGATTTGCCATCGTGTGTAGAGCCCAATAAAAACCCTGCAACAACAACCCCAATGGCCAGCAGAGGCATAATCTGTTTAGCAAAATCCCAGCTGGCGAGTGTCCATTGTCGGTTTTCGTCATCATCTTTTTTATCGAAAAGTGTTATTATTGATAGCACCACTATTCCTACTAACATAGGAAACAAAGGAATAATTTTCGGATCGGTAATAAATTTTTGAGAAATGAATATTGAAGATATTGTAACTAATATACCAGCGACAACCCACTGCCATTTTATTTTAAGAATAAAAATTAAGGAATATGATAATAATAAGCTAAAAAATCCTGTAATGAACCATTTCCAATCCCAAATTGCGTACCAAATACTTGTTGTATCGTCACTGCCGGGTTTACCCCAATTGGCAAATACCAGTATGAACACTAAAGTAAAAAAGTGGAAAGAAGTCTGCCATAATGGACGTTTTTCGGGTGGAGGCTGGATATTCATTTGCTGTTCTTTCTTTTCTTGTTCTTCCTTGCGATAAATTATCGACATTATAAAGCCAATTATGACGCTAAAAGCAATTGCTCCAACAGTACGCGCAATACCCATTTCCAAACCTAAAATTCGAGCAGTAAGTATAATTGCCAAAATGTTGATTGCTGGACCCGAGTATAAGAAAGCTATTGCGGGACCCAATCCTGCTCCACGCTTGTAAATACTAGAAAACAAAGGTAATATAGTGCAACTGCAAACAGCTAATATCGTTCCCGAAACTGCAGCTACTGTATAAGCCAACACCTTTTTGGCATTTGCACCAAAATATTTAAGTACCGAGCCTTGACTTACGAATACCGATATCACGCCTGCAATAAAAAATGCCGGTAAGAGACACAAAATCACATGTTCGCGTGCATACCATTTTACTAAATCTAAAGTAGCCTGGATAGCAACCCAAAAGCTATTGCTTTCGATTGGTAGAAAAAACGCAAATCCGAAAACAACAATTATCAATATAAGAAACTTTATTTCTTGTTTTGTTTCCATTTTAATGAATTAATTACTTGTGAGGGGGAAATATTTCCTTTTAAAATAAAATGCTAAATTAACGAGTGCAAGCATAACAGGGACTTCGACCAAAGGTCCGACAACTGCTGCCAGAGCTTCGCCCGAGTGCATTCCAAATATTGCAACTGCAACTGCAATTGCCAATTCGAAATTGTTGCTTGCCGCAGTAAACGACAAAGTTACTGATTGTTTGTAGCCCGCACCTACTTTTTTGCTCATAAAAAATGATATAATAAACATAATCACAAAGTATAAAAGCAAAGGAATGGCAATCATTACAACATCTAACGGGATTTTTACGATTCATTCTCCTTTTAGTGAGAACATAACGATGATAGTAAACAGTAAGGCAATCAGAGTAATTGGACTTATTTTTGGAATAAATTTGCTGTGGTACCAAGTTTTATCTTTGATTTTAATTAAAATCGTCCTTGTAAGAAATCCCGCAATAAAAGGTATTCCAAGATAAATAAACACACTTTCTGCAATTTGGCCTATTGTAATATTTTCGACAATTGGGTTAGTAGGAATTCCAAACCAGCCTGGTAGGACTGCTACAAAGAAATATGCATAAATCGAAAAGAAAATCACCTGGAAGATAGAATTGAACGCAACCAATCCCGCACAATATTCAGTATCTCCCTTTGCTAAATCGTTCCAGACAATAACCATTGCAATACATCTAGCTAGTCCTATCATCACTATGCCATAAAAATATGGAAGATTGGCGTTATTCTCGCCGGGAAATAATTTAAAGAATATCACTGCCAATAGAAACATTAAAACGGGACCAATAATCCAGTTTTGGACTAACGATAATCCCAGCACTTTGAAGTTTTTGAATACATCGGATAATTCCTCGTATTTAACCTTAGCGAGTGGTGGATACATCATTAATATCAAACCAATGGCTATTGGTATGTTGGTTGTGCTGTCCGGGCTTGGTTTCATCGAATCCCAGAATTTTGCAATTTCTGGAAACAACCATCCCGAAAATATTCCAATAAACATTGCAAGAAATATCCACAATGTGAGATATCTATCCAAAAAATTCAGTTTCTGATTACGCGGCATAAAAATTCTCAATTAATAAAGAAAATATATATGTAGTAAATACCCACTATAATGAAAACAGTTCCCACAATTTTGCGAAACCAATACTCAAAAGTTTTTATTTTATTAAACAGTAAACCAACATTGGAAATTGTGAATGCAATAATATAAGCAAAGATAATCACCGGTAAACCAGTGGCAATTGCAAATATTATTGGTAGATATAATCCCGATGGTTCCGAAATTGTAATAGGAATATGCATTCCAAAATATAGAACACCACTATACGGACAAAATGCCAATGCAAACAATACACCCATAATCAATGAAGATAGCCAACTTACTTTGGTTTTTTGGAATTTCTCGGATAATTCTCCAAATGAAGGGAAATTTATTTTGATAACATCCAACATAAAGACCCCAATAATTAAAAGAAGAGGCCCAAGAAATTTTTCTCCATTACTTTGCAAAAAACTTGCTATTTGGAATTTGCTCACGCCCAGATACAATACAAATGCTACCAGGAAATATGATATTCCACGACCAAGAGTATAGATAACACCATTAACAAAAACCGATTTCCTGTTTTCGATGTTCCTACATATAAATGCAATTGCAGTAATGTTGGTTGCCAAAGGGCAAGGACTAATTGCAGTCATCAACCCTAAGATAAAAGCAGTTACAAAAGGTAATGATGTACTATCAAGTAAATTTTGCAAAAAGTCCATAAATTACTTCACTTTTTCATCAATTTTCTTTTTCAGCTCATCAATAAAATATTCAGGTTTATTTCTTGAATATTTGAATGCAAAATTTGTTAAATCTTCGTTTTGTTCTTTACCTTGATTTTGTGTAGTAAAATATAAGGCAGAACCAAAAGCATCATATTTTTTTGCAATTTTCTCGTTTTCTTTTTCATCAACGTTGATTGATTTAAATACTATAATTCCATCCTTTAATTCCTTGGTAAAATACTTGTCCAGTGTTGCCTTTGTGTTTTCTTCGATACTGTTGCATGTGGGGCATCGATGAGTTGAATGAAAATAATACACAAACAACTTTGATTTGTTTGATTTGTTATCTTGTGCTTGATTTTCGGAGGTTTGTCCGCATCCTAAAAAGACGGGAATAGTAATAAAAGCAAAAATTAAATAATTCTTTTTCATAATTCACCTATTTTAATATAATTATTTTCTTTGTGGAATAATTCGTTAAAGTGCTTTGCAGCAAGTTCAAAATTTTTTCTATTTATGCAGTACTTTATAAATGGGGGGTTGATTTCGCCTTGAATCAAACCCGCATATTTCAATTCTTTGAGATGTTGCGATAAAGTAGATCGCCCAATTGGCAATTCTTCCACCAGATCGCCACTATAACAACATTCTGCCATATTCGCCAATTTCATAACGATATAAACCCGCACTGGATGACTCAATGCCTTAGCTATTTTGGCAATTTCGTGAATGTTTTCGGGTAATTCTATTTTTTTATCCATTTATGTATTGCTCAATGTATTTTTTTAAATCTGGTTTGGACGGTACTCGGCCACTTACGATCACTTTTTCGTTTATCACCAACCCGGGAGTAGCTAATATTCCATAATTCATAATATCGTTCATATCTTCGACTTTCTGAACTATTGCGTCAAAATTGTTTTCTGTTACAACTTCAGTTACCAATTTAGTTAACATCTGGCATTTCTGACATCCAGGACCTAGAACTTTGATTTCCATTTTATTCACCTTAATATGATTTTCATGTTTCGCAAAATTACGAAATGTTTTTGAAATAATTAATCATGACCATCATTTTTGTTTGTAAAAAATCTTTTATTCTGGATAAAAAAAATGTTTAATTCCCAATCCATAGTCATTACAGAATAATATCTAAATAAATATATCGCCTTCTAAAGAATTGTCGGCGGACGCATTCTGTCGATACAGTCAAAATAAATTATTTGATTCTATAAATGGGAGTATCTGTTACTCAAACCCAATAACTTGATAAAATATCTGTAAAATTGTAAAAGCCTTGCTTTTTGTTCACCCAACGGGCAGCTTCCAAAGCCCCATTTGCAAATCCACTACGGTTTTTGGCTTCGTGTTTCAACTCTATAACTTCGTAAGGGGTGTCGATCTTTATAGTGTGCTCTCCAAAAACATCGCCTAATCGAAGCGACATTATTGGTAGCTTTTTATGGTCCCCAATGCATTCACTTGGGTTGGAGCTTGTTCCATCATATTTAAAGAGTTCATTGATGAAAAATTTAGATAATGCCAGCGATGTTCCACTGGGAGCATCCTTCTTTTTGTTGTGGTGGGTTTCAATTATTCCAACTTCGAATTCATCTAATTTTTTCATCAAAATAGCTGTTTTTTGGATAATACGAAAGAAAAATTGCATTCCCATCGAAAAGTTACTTCCCCAAACCACACCGATGCCGTTAGATTCTGCTATTTTCTTTGCCTCATCCACTCGCTCGTACCAGCCAGTTGTACCTATAACTACATTTTTTCGCTTGGAAGCAAGATATTCCAAATTGGGAAAAACAGCATTCGGTTCAGAAAAATCAATAGCAACATCGAAATCTAATTTATCGTCTTGCTCCAGAGGGTTGTCTATATCATAAATCTTAGCTATTGGAATTCCTCTGGATTTACAAACGTTTTCAAGAGTATGCCCCATAGAGCCATATCCTATTATCGCTATCGAAGGGTAATTGTTACTTTTCATTTTCACATTAGTAATTTTCTTCAAAATTATATAAAAAATTGCTATAATTGATAGAATTGGAAGAAAAACAGAAAATTATTTAAAACAAAGTAATTACAAGAACAAATGGGTTTGATTTTCGGAAAATAACATAAAAAATAATGGTAGTAAAATTTAAATTTCTAGATAAGATAAAAATTAGATTAATGTTTTGTGTTTTAATACTGGTTGTAGTATAAACATAAATATCCGACATTTAAGAAATGTCGGATATTATAAGAAAGACTAATTATTCAATTATTAATAATTACGTCGGGATCCACCGCCATAGCGATTAAATCCGCCGCCGCGATTATTATTGCGTTGATCGTCTCTTTTTTCTCTTGCTTCATTAA
>CAYOPF010000031.1:17215-23813 GCA_964405755.1 uncultured Chloroherpeton sp. | reverse complement strand
AACTCAAATTTCAAAATAATTGTTGGTGATTTAATAAATTCATCAAATTTTACGAATAATACAATCAAGTCCAATGTGAAAGCTAAATTGCTTCGTCAGCATACTTATAGAATTGGCAAGCATAAGCTTGGTATTTTTAAGTCTGAGAAAGCCATTTCTCATCCAATCGATGTAAAATTGCTTATAAACGAAATAAAAAAAAATAAACTATTAGGCAAAACAATTGATAATAAGCATATTTATCTCGTTGATTATGCAAATGGACCTAATTTACTTAAAGAAGTTGCAAGATTGAGGGAAATAACTTTCCGTAAAGTTGGTGAAGGTACCGGAAAAACTCTCGATTTGGATACTTACGATTTCTATTACAAGCACATCGTTCTATGGAATCCCGACGAACTTGATATTATTGGGTCCTATAGATTAGGCGAATGCAAAGAAATATTACAAAAATATGGTAAAAAAGGTCTTTACAATTCCGAGCAGTTCGAGATAAAAGAAGGATTTGATAGTATTCTTTTTGAATCCATCGAGGCAGGTAGAAGCTTTATTCAACCAAAATATTGGAAATCCAGTGCTTTAGATTTTATTTGGCAAGGGATAGGTGCATATTTACAACAAAATCCACAGATTCGATTTCTGTGGGGTGCAGTTAGCATTAGCGATAATTATTCTCAATTGGCAAAATCTTTAATCATCACCTATTATCAGAAATGGTATAGTGGACCTCAGGACTTGTTCACCCCATTTATCCCTTTTAATATACCAAAAGCTCTTCAGGAAGACTGCGACAGGATACTAAGTGCAGATAATTACAAAGATGACTTCAGAATGCTTAAGGAAGCATTGAAAACATTGGGTTTTTCTATTCCAATCTTATATCGGAGATATACTGAAATGACCGAATATGGTGGAAGCCGTTTCTTAGGATACAATATAGATGTTAATTTTGGCAATTCACTAGATGGTCTAATATTAGTTGATTTGCACTTATTGCGAAGTGAATACAAGGAGAGATATTTTTCTGCCCGAAGCTTTATTAAAGACAATAATTAGTCCGAATTGTATTGTTCTTTAAGGTGTTCTGAAATCAATAATGCAACTTCATCTCTATTCGTTGTTTGCATGAATTTTGCTCTCAAATCTGATGCACCCGCAAATTCTGAAGTGTATATCTTAAAGAATTTTTTCATAATTTGATAGCTTTTCTCATTACCCCATGTATCCAAAAACAAATCGAGATGTCGTAAAAGCAGATCTAATTTCACTTCTCGCGAAATTTCTTCATAAGGGAAGTTAAACATAAATGGATTTTTGAATATTCCACGACCAACCATAACACCTTCTGCATAGGTTTGCTCAATTTTTAATAAAGCATCCTCAATAGATAGTACATCACCATTACCGATAATTGGAACTCCGGGTGAAACTTGGTTGCGTAATTCCACGGCGATTTTCACTTGCTCCCATTCTGCAGGATAAGCAGACATCATTTTCTGAGTACGCGCATGTAACGTAATTGCCGTTGGCTTTACCTCGAGCAGGTTTCCAATCCATTGTTCAGTGTTGTGAGTTTTGATACCGGTTCTGGTTTTAACGCTAACAGGTAAATGGGTTGCTTCCTTGGTAGCAATTATTATTTCCTTAGCCAAATCAGGAAATTTAATAAGTTCGGAACAAGCAATTTGATTTACAATTTTTCGTACTGGGCAACCCATATTAACATCAATACCATCAAAATCGTATTCTTGAGTAATAATCTTAGTTGCTTGATGAAATTTTTCGGGATCGGAACCCCATATTTGTGCTACAATTTTTGTATTATTTTTTTTAAGCAGTTCTCTCTCTGTAGGGCTAATATATAATCGGTGCGAGACTTTGTCCTTACCTACATGATGGCATAACCCATCAACCGAAGTAAATTCGGCAAAAACTACATTTAAATACTTTGGAGATGAAATAGAAAGAACAATCTCTCGAAAAACTGTATCGGTTACATCTTCCATTGGTGCAAGTGCAAATATCGGACCTTCGAAGGTCTGCCAAAAGTTCATAACAAATCAGATATTTAAATCAATTTACAACAGTAACTTTAACCGAACTGCCACCTTCTAATTTTTTGTTTTTGGATTGTGCTTTTAAAATAAAGGTTGTTGTGGAATTTATTACAACTTCTCTTGAACCTTTTAATGGCAAATCCTTGAATAAAGGTGTGTTGTCCACATCAGTTTCTATCCAAATATCCATCTTGGTATTTGTGCGGATTTCCCAGCTTAATGTAACTTTGTCACCTTTGGTTGCTTTTTCCCTATCTGCTGTTATGCCAGGAACTTCAATATATACTGAGGAACAAGCAAAAGCTATTAAAATAACGAAAATAAATAAGACATTTTTCATAGCAAACCTATAATATTTTTTTTAGTTGATATGCACAAAATTACATATTTTTTTTCAATTTTATGTAAATGACTCAATTTTATTGTGGCTTTTTGGGTAATGGTGGCAATGTTTGTTCTTGTGATTGTTGCTCTTGAATCATCGGATTAGATTCCCGAATTGGTTGTGGTGTCGGGGTTGGAGTATCGTAATTGACCGGAGCTGTACTAAATAAATAATCGTATCCAAAATTCTTTTTCTTATATTTAATAAGCAAATCTGCATAAATCTTTGCCATCAGTCGTCCCCAAATTGGTGCAGCAGCACGTCCACCATAACCATAAGACCCCATATAATCAAAGTTCACTCGTTTATCGTCGAATCCGACCCATACAGCACAAGTGAGTTCGGGGGTGAATCCAATAAACCACGCATCGGCAGCTTCGTTGGTTGTTCCTGTTTTCCCACCACATTCAATTCCATTGAAAAATTGTTTAATCACCGATGCGGTACCGTTTTCGATTGTGCCTTTCATCATAAATACCATCTGTTCGGCAATCGAATCAGATACTACCCCATAATTGACGGTAGCTTTCCGACTGCTTTTGATTACTTCATTACCAAAGTGGTCCGAAACATCTTTTAGGAACCTGTATTTTACTGAATTACCGTGATTTGCAAAACCAGTAAAAGCAACTGCCATTTCCAAAGGTGATACTTCACCTGCAGCACCCAATGATATTGCAGGATATGCACCAAGTGGTGATTGAATCCCCATCTTCTTAGCCAATCGCACAACTTCCTCTGGATTTGTTGTCTGAGTTACCAGTCGTGCTGCAACTGTATTGATTGAATAACTTAATGCAGAATAAAGTGTTCGTGTTTCTCCTGGTCCGCAAGAACCCGATCCAGATGGCGACCATACTTCACCAGTGGATAAAGTATAGGAAAATGGTCCGCATTCTACTTGCGAATAAGGACTCATACCCCTAATAAGGCTAGCTGCATAAACAAATGGCTTGAACGAAGAGCCTGGCTGACGACGAATCTGCGAGACATGGTTTAATGAATACTTTGCATTTGGGTTTTCTCTTAAAAATTTTGGCGAGGCTCCAACCAATGCAAGGATATCCCCGGTTTCGTTGTCCAGGACTACCAATCCAACCTGGATAGTAGTTGTGGCATTCTTAACAGAATCAATTAATTTTTGGTTCGAAGCCAACATCTTGTAAATGTTATCTTTCTCGTCAGATTTGGCAGCTCTGTAAACAGGATTAGATTTTATAGCTTTATCAATAAGACTAGCAAGTACTTTTTGATTTTTACTCCACGACCAGTTTTTATTAAAATTCTTTTGCAGCTCATCCAAATGTTCTTGAATTGATTCACTTGCATATTTTTGAATTTTCGAGTTCAAAGAAGAATTAATAATTAAGCCGTCTCGATACAAATCATATCCACCTAACCTTGGATCATCATTTAAAGTTTGTCGTATCATTTCCACAAAATGAGGTGCAATGGATAATCTTCGTCCTGTTTGCGCTCTAGCTTTTTCCTGAATTTTGTTAATCAAAGGTTCTTCGGCTGCTGCCAAATATTGGGAGGAGGTTATTATATCCTGATCCAGCATCAAACTTAATACCAAATCTCGTCTTTGCAATGATCTTTCGGGATATAAATATGGATCGTAGCCTACTGGGGATTTGAGCAATGCAACTAAAGTGGCACATTCTCCGAGTGTTAATTCAGTGGGTGATTTTCCGAAAAATACTTGTGCTGCAACTCCAATTCCATAAGCACCTCTACCGAAATATACAGTATTGGAATAAAGCTGCAGAATCTGTTCCTTAGTGTAGCTTCGCTCGATCATTATTGCAGTAAATGCTTCACGTATTTTTCGTGTGATATTTACTTCTTTAGTCAAATAAAGGTTTCTGGCTAATTGCATTGTAATTGTAGAAGCACCTTCTTTGGTATAACCTGCTAATGTGTTTTTCACTGCCGCCCCAAATATACGGGCTATATGCACCCCCCAATGATCAAAAAACTTGCGATCTTCAGTTGCAATCAAAGCATTAAGAAAGTTTCTTGGAATGCTATCGAATGGCAAATCAACCCGACGTTCTATAAAGAAATGATCCAGCAATACTCCGTCTGCCGAATATATCTGGGTAGCAAGGTTCAGCTTTGGATTCTCCAATTCCGCAAGTGACGGCATTCCATCACTAATTACAACATTTACATAAATAATTGCAACAATTAATAATGTTATGAAACTCGCAATTAATATCCAAAGAAATTTTAATGGTGTCATTCTACTTTAATATTCTTTCCAACACAACTCTACGAAGACGTTTACGATAGGTTTCCATTTTTTCATCACCAATTCTTTCCAATGGCTCCAATTCTCCGGCTGAGCGTCCTTCTAATAATTCGCTTGGTACTCCTTTCTTAATTAGTTCGGAAATAACAAAATTAACTCTCCGTTCTCCAAGTTTCTGATTATACTCAACCGTTGCAACGTCATCGGTATGTCCGACTAATACAACTTTGATTATTTTATCCCTCATCAACATAATATTATTAGCAAGGGATTGAATTTCTTCTTGCCATGTTATGTTGGTTTCGTTTCCATTACTATCGAGAACAAATCTATATGGATTATCATAAACATCTGTGGGGAAATTCACCCTTAAAGTATATTTTTCTTCTAAATAAAAATCCTGAACAATTCTGTTAGTTGTATCGTTCTGCCCAATAAATATTTTGGAATTATCCGGGAATAAAGTGCTATATTGAGCAGTAACTAAATATTCTTCATTTTTAATCATTTGAACTGTGTAGTAACCATCTTGATTAGTTTTTACATTATTTGTAATATCACTGGAGGTTTCACGAGTTATTATGTCTGCACCAGTGATAGGTTTATTTGTGCTTTTCTCGTAAACTTTGCCCTCCATCCGGTAGAACCAATTCTTAGGCGTTTCTATTTGTACTGTTTCTTTTTTATCCATTGACAGTACTGGTTCGGTAATTTCTTTTTTCTTAATCTCTTCTTTTATATACACCTTATGTCGAACAAAAATATCGTAACCACCTAAATCGCTTGCTTTGGAATTGAAATATTGATTTGAACTGTAATAAAACAATGAATCGCAATCATACAGGCAAGATGGAGACAATTCGTTGTACACTGTATTTATAGGTGCCCTAAGGTTATCCCGAACTCCGAAAGCAACCTCGTTCTTGCTTGCATTAAAATTAATTTGGGAACGGAATATATCATAGCCCCCAAGAGTCTCGCCTCCATTCGATGCAAAATAAAGGTACTTCCCATCGGTACTTATAAATGGTGTGATTTCCTCGCATTGTGAATTAACATTTGCTCCGCAATTTATTGGTTCACTATATTGGCCATTTTGCTCGATAACATACCACAAATCTGTTCCTCCAAGGCTCCCTCCACGATCACTTGCAAAGAATACTATCTTGCCGTCGAACCCTATGGTTGGATGGGAGTACCAGTCCTTCAATTTAGCAGTGTTAATTATTTGTTTTTTAGTTTGAACATTAGTACCTTTAATCTCGGCAAAGTTAATTCGCGAAATTCCAATCGATTCTTCCAATGGAACAAGAATTCTATCTCCTGGATAAAGGAACTCATTTTGTTTCACTTGCGAATAATCGGACGAAGTGGACACCAAATTCAAATTATTCGAAAATGCGGGGAATCCAATATGTGAGTTATCCTCGGGATTTATAAACTTCTGAGGTAAAATTCGCTTGAAATTAATTAATTTTGAATGCATTAATCTGTTTTTGTTACCATCGGATACAGTTAAATATGGTGTTTCGCCGTTGAACACAAGGTTCCACTCGTTTCCTTTTGAATTAATTAACTGGACAGGCTCAATTTTATGGTGCCATCCTTGGATTCTAGCTACATCGGCCGAAGTATCGCGGGCAATACCGGTATATTTTGTAGGTTTGCATTCAATTTTCGGTTCAGGACAATAAGGTTCAATTACGTTTGTTTTTTGGAATGTACACGAATAAAATATAATTGTTATCGTTATTAATATTAATATTTGGACAATTTTTCGCAACATTTATTTATTGGTAATATTATGTAAAAATAATTTACAATTTACAAATTAATTACAAAATATCGAAATGAAAAATAAACTTTTTTTGATTTTATTATCGTTATTCATTTATTTCG
>CAYOPF010000031.1:7102-17205 GCA_964405755.1 uncultured Chloroherpeton sp. | reverse complement strand
CCCAAACAATAATCGATTTGCGAAAGCCGTTGAACCCCGAAAATTTCCAACTTTGGGATAATTATATCCGTCAGTATGCCCCTTCGGATAGTGCGTTCAATGTTGTGAAGCATATTGCTCAGCAACACTTGTTAAGAGCCCGATATATAGTTTCTCTCGAAGTTTATCTGATGTACGAACAATTATTCCCCAATTTAAACGATGAAATAGAAACAACAAAAAATGAACTGATAAATTACGCTTTAACTCAATTGCCTTCCGACGAAACTTACCCTTTGTACGAAAAATTGGCTCGACTTTTGCACAATACAACAAATGGAATTGTCTGTATTAAACGGCTTTCATATAATCATATTAAAAATCAAAAATTCGATTCTGCTGCAGTAGTGTTCCAAACCTACAAACCTTATTACCCTGATTACCGCAATACTTTTGATGAAATAATTGATATACTAACTCGCAACGAAGCAATGCCAACTATTACACATTTTTCATGCCCAATTAATTCCTCGTATGATGAATGGGATCCAAATCCCACTCCCGATGGCAAATACCTGTTTATGACCGCTCGACGCCCCAAAGGTTTTGGGGGAATAGATATTTTTGTTTCCGAAAAAATTGATGGAGTCTGGCAAGAGCCTCAGGCACTAAAACCGCCTATAAACGGCAGTAAAGACGAAACAATCGATAACGTATCCGTAGATGGAAGTATTCTTTTGCTTTCCGGAAATTATCCTGGAAGTTTCGGTAAATTCGACATTTACATTTCCACAAACTCCGATACCGGTTGGACTGCTCCACGACAACTGGCAATTCCCGTCAATTCTGGTCATCAAGACGAATCGGGCTATATTACAAGCGACGGACGGGCAATAATCTTTACTTCGGATCGCCCCGGAGGTATTGGTCCCTTTGTGCCTTATGGACAAGTGTATAATGGTTCGCAAAACGGGAATATGGATATTTATATATCTTTCATTACACCCAATGGTTGGTCGCAGCCAGTTAATCTTGGTCCAACAATCAACACACCTTTTTCCGAACGTTCTGCATTTTTGCATCCTGATGGTAAAACTCTCTATTTCTCGTCCGAAGGTCATCCTGGATTGGGTGGGCTGGATGTATTTAAGTCCGTACGATTGAGCGATACCAGCTGGACGGAATGGAGCAAACCCGTCAATTTAGGTAGATTTATCAATACTGTCGACGACGATTGGGGTTACAAGATTGGAATTACAGGCGACACCGCATTCTTTTCGAGTCGCAACCGAAATCCTGGACTTGGTGGATTCGATATTTATTCCATCACTTTGCCTAAGGAGTACCGTCCTCAGAAAGTTGCAATTATTAAGGGTAAAGTGCTCGATAAAAAGAATAAGCCATTGGGAGCACAAATTAAATGGCAGGATCTTCAATCAGGCCAAGTTTTGGGTACATTAACTGCAAATCCCCGCACGGGTGAATATTTCATTGCCCTTCCTTTGGGAAAATTTTATGGATATTTTGCCGACAAGGATGGTTATTACCCTACCTCGGGCAATTTGGATTTGCGTAACTTAAAAAACGACACAACGATTACTCAAAATATAGTTCTAGTATCGCAGAAGGAATTGGCAGACAAACAGGAATCAATTGTAATCAATAATATTTTTTTCGATTATGATAAATACGATCTGCGACCCGAAAGTTATTTCGAATTAGACAGATTTTTGCAATTTTACGCAAAAATGGGGATTTTGAACATAGTTATCGAAGGACACACCGATAATATAGGAAGCGAAAAGTATAATGCAGAGTTGTCGCGAAAGCGAGCGGAATCAGTTCGTAATTATTTTATAGACAAAGGAATTCCCAAAAATTCGATTGAGGTAATTCCCTATGGGTCCAGCCGTCCGTTAGCCACCAACGACAGCGACGCAAACCGCCAAAAAAACCGAAGAGTGGAAATAAGAGTGAAGTAAGAAAATTATTTATTGACTTATTGAATGATACAATTTACTCATCCATCCGATGTCTTTAATACATGGATGTGTGTAAAGAATATTCTTCGCCTAACGGCTCACAATGACTCCGCTGTCATGTCGAGTTGTAAGGGCACATAGCAATGTGCCCCTACGGATGGTGATTCTGAGATGTGGGGCATATAGAAAGTTGCCATAATACAATCGCTATGCGATAAAATATTAATAAAAAATCACAGAGTGATTTTATTATGGTAATTCAAATTAGGAAAGACGCTAATTATCTCATAGAGATTATATAATAACTGCATCACTACTTTAACAAGCAAGGATTCCTGTCTACCAATCAATCTGATTTATAAGGTAATAATCTGTTCCGAAGATTTCTTGGTGAGTGAAGAAAAAATTTAATGTTATCCAATTTATTGGGGTTATTGCTAAACCAAAAGTTATTCTTTGGTTATTGGCTAAATATTTAAGGTTGATCGCAAGTTCCTCTGTTGGTCGATATTTTGCACTAAATAATAACGAGGATATCCTGTTAATAATTATTACCGTGCCAACATCGGCAGAAAATTGCTCACTAATGTCGTAGCCCACCGAAAATATTGCTCTTTGGTTTATCGTGTTCTCATAGTTGGAATACTGTGCTTGATTGATGTTATTTACCAAAAATCCAACAGAAAAATTATCTGAAAATACTTTTCCAAACAAATCAAATGAAAATATTCCCTCCGACGAAAAATCCTTAATAAAAACTCTGTTGTACTGCCCGGACATACCCAAACACAAATTATCAAGTATCAAGGAGATTGCGGAAGTTACGTTTAATTCATTCATCAAATCGAACCCAAAATAACCACTCCCCAAATATAACTGAAATCGCTCCGATAGTAGGTAATTGCCACTAATGCCATAAGTTGAAAGCTCATCAAAACCCATCGCAGAGCCTTTGAAATATATATTTAATGAGTGATTATTTCTATTTGGCTGATTAATATAATAATTTTCACCACTGGTTATGATACTTTTTCCACTAGGAATAAAAATCGTATTATTACTCAATGAGAAAGGTACTTGTGCGTTAATAATATCGACATTTAATAATAACAAAATTAATGTGATAGAAACTTTTTTCATTTTGATTTTGTAATATTGTATAAAATTAAAAATAAATTGCTATGAAAAGACTGATAACGATAATAATTTTATTTTTTGCTATATCGCAAGCGTGCTTATACTCTCAGGAATTAAAAGCCAACGTTAGCGTGAATATGGACCAAATCCAATTTGATTCACGACAGTATGTAACAAGTCTTAAATACGACTTGGAAAACTATATTAATAATCAGAAATTCACGGATATCGAGTGGGAAGGTCCCAGAATTCCTGTTGAAATTAGTATTTATTTAACTGGGTCGAACAGAACTTACTTTTCGGCACAATTAATCATCATATCCAAGCGAACAATTCGCGGGACAGACGACGAAGGCCATTCAATTGCGATGAAGTTTCTGGACAAAAACTGGTCTTTCGAATATCAGTCGGGTGCGATGCTATCGTATAATCCTACTCGATTCAATGAATTTACTTCTCTGATTGATTTTTATATGCTTATGGTAATTGCAAACGATTTGGATACTTATGGCGAATTGGAAGGTGGAAAATATTACGATCGTGCCAAACAAATCATCCAAATGGCGGCTTCGCAGAATAAATCTGGATATTCAATCAATTATCAACCTGGCGAAATGACCCGTTATTCAATAGTATCCGAGTATTCCGATCCACGCTACGAACCATTCAGGAAAGCAATTTTTTCATATTATGTGGATGGGTTGGATATTATGACAGAGAAACCCGAACAAGCTAAAAAGAACATAGTTCAGGCTATCGAGGATATGGCAGATTTTAAAAAAAATAAACTTACAAGTTCAAGTAATTTTATTTTAATGTTTTTCGATGCAAAAGCTGGCGAAATATCGCAAATATTCAAAGGCGATTCAGATAATAAAATTTGGAATTCGTTACAATACTTAGACCCCACAAACACTATGCTTTATCAAGATGCTAAAAAAGGAAAATAGCTCTAACAAAAAAGATAAGATTAGTTTACAAACAATTACCATAATTAAGCAGTTCAACTGTTTAATTACTCGACAAAAAAAAACCACTAAAATTTAGCGTGATTTTCGAGAATTTGCAACATTTCCTTAACTGCTCGTTCCAATCCAACGAAGGCTGCCCGTGCAATAATTGAATGGCCGATACTTAATTCCTTGATATGAGGAATTTTGCAAATTGCCTGAGTGTTAACATAATTCAAACCATGACCTGCAGCAATCTTCAATCCAGAGTGATGGGCAAACGCAGTTGCAGCCAGCAGCATACTTATGTGTTCCAACCTTGCTTTGTCGGATTTTGCATTGGCATATTCTCCGGTGTGCAGTTCAACCATATCTGCGCCAACAATATAGGATTCTTCGATTTGCATTTCGTCGGGATCGACAAATAAGGAAACTTCGATTCCCTTGTCGTGCATTTGCTTGCATAATTCACGAAGTATATTCCTGTTGCCACGAACGTCCAAACCTCCTTCGGTAGTTAGTTCCTGACGCTTTTCGGGAACGATAGTGACCAAATCGGGGACGACATCCAGAGCAATTTGGATTATTTCGTCGTTAGCGGCCATTTCCAAATCCAATTTGGTTTGAACAACTTCTTTCAACAACCTTAAATCACGGTCTTTTATGTGGCGACGATCTTCGCGCAAGTGGCAGACAATACCAGTTGCTCCGGCAAGTTCGGCAACCACAGCAGCAGCAACGGGATCGGGTTCGCTACCCCCGCGGGCATTTCGTATTGTAGCAATATGGTCAATATTTACATTAAGTGTAATCATTTTATTTCAATCTTATCGAAAGTTTCTCAATCATATCTTTGGTCATAGTAGCAATATCATAATCTGGCGACCAACCCCAATCTCGGCGAGCAACTGAATCATCTATCGAACCAGGCCACGATTCGGCGATTTTCTGACGAAAATCGGGTTTGTAGTCAATTTCGAATTCGGGAATAATTTTCTTGATTTCTTCAGCAATTTCTTCAGGTGCAAAGCTAAAAGCAGCAAGATTATAATCGCCATGGCAAGTTAAATTGTTAATTTCTGCTTCCATCAGCATAATAGTTGCCTTGATGCAATCTGGCATATACATCATTGGCAGTTTAGTTCCCTTGCCGATATAAGATGTATATTTTTTATTTTTAATTGCTTCGTAAAAAATTTCTACTGCATAATCAGTAGTTCCACCACCAGGTAAGGCTTCGGAAGATATAATCCCGGGATAGCGCAATCCGCGACAATCCAGATTGTATTTATGGAACATATATTCGCAAAGTCGTTCGCCGGCCACTTTGGTTACTCCATACATCGAGGTTGGTCGTAGAACTGAATCCTGTGGTACATTTTCCTTGGGTATGCCAATACCCCATGCCGCCATCGAACTCGGAATAAACACTCGCTTGATTTTGTATTCTATTGCAGCTTTAAAGATGTTCATATTGCCATTCATATTCACATCCCAGCACCAGAATGGGTTTTCCTCGCCGCGTCCCGATAAAATTGCAGCTAAGTGGAATATTGCATCAATTTCGTACTTCTTGATTATTTCTTCGAGTTTTGCATAATCCATCACATCCAATTTGATATAGATTGAATTATTTCCAAATACTTCTGGTATCTCGTTCTTGATATCGGTGATAATAACGTTTTCGGTTCCATATCGATTTTGTAATTCTAATGATAATTCTGAGCCAATTTGGCCTAATCCGCCAGTTACTAAAATTTTCTTGTAATTTACCATATTGATTCTTGATAATTTTTTAAAAAGCAAAATTAACTAAAAACCTAGAATATTCATATACACTTATTTTTTATGAATATAATCTGAGCATAAAAAAAAGCAGATTTTTTTAGAATCTGCCCTATTAAGAAATTTTTTTTTAAAATTATATCGAGAATCTAATGTCCATTGCAGCTTGCAATGCACTGACTCTCCAACTTTGTTTGCTTTCCAGGTTTGTAATACCAAAGTTGTAGTTCAACCCAGGAACAAAGTACATACGACCCATTAATATTTCGTATTGAACTCCAATCTTCAATGCAAAACGTAAACCACTTGCATCAGGAATTTCTCCATCATTAACAACGATCGTACGGTCGTTGTTTTCGTATCGGATACCTAATTGTTCCCAGTTTTCGGCACGACGGAAACGAGCGTTCAATGGTTCCTTCAACTTGAACAATTGAGTGAAGTTTTTGGTTAGTGCATAGTCGAAAGATGGGCCAATGGTGAAACCAAGGTTCATACCTTCGAATGGATTTATTTTATAAACTGCTTCCAATGTTACCATCGAATAATCTACTTCCATTGTGTGTATTGTGGAAGAATACTCAAGTTTTTGGCCGATTACAGTTCCATTAGCATCAACTATTGATACCAATGAAGGATAGCGGTCACCAATAATTTCCAAATATGATGGCATAGTTTGGTACATGGCGCGAATAATGATGGAAGAGTTTGAGTTTTTGAAATCACCTAAGATATGTTCGTAAGTAAACCCAAAAAAGAAACCATTATCTTGTCCGTTTTCGAACGTAGGGCAAGGCGCGATATTTTCATTACCAGCATCAGCAAATGATTTAAGGCTAACACTGTGCATCGTGCGATTGTAACCAAAAACTGGACCAATAAATATAGGTCTTTCCTCTTGGAATGGTTTCAGAGGGTCTTCAAGGTCACCTTGTGCTTTAACATCACCTAAACAGAATGATATTAAAACCGCAATGAGAAGTAAATATTTTTGCATTTTTCACCTAATTATATTAATAATATTCATTTCAATTTTATCGTCTATTTTTGTTTTTAAAAAGTATTTCCCACTTGTCATATTTTCAGCTACAAAAATAAGCAAATATTTTCCTTTTGACAATACAGAATTTTCATTTATTACAATTTCATTTCCAAAAATGTCAAAAATGGAAATGTAAATATAACTATTTTTTTTCAAATTTAACTCAATTTTAACTAAATTATTCGCAGGATTTGGAAATATTTTCATTTCCGGCTGGTCGTCCACGATAATAATTGGACGCATCGGGTTCATGCATACTTCCTTAAGAATTACTACATTTGTAGTATTCAAGGGATTAAAGCAATCCGAAGCAAGCATTTTTAGGTTAAAATTGGTTTTTCCCGAACCATCCAGCAAACCTATAAATGGTAATTCAAGAAACCATTTATCTCCTGAATTTAATATTATTGGATTATCAGTCCATTTTATTTCTATTTTACTATAAGTTTGTGTTGCAGACAATTTTATTTCAAAAACCTGTCCATTCCGATTTATTGTTAACTTAGGGTTAAGTTCGAGTAAATTAATGATTTTTTGTTCTGTTTCGATTTCAAAATCAAATTTAACCGGGAAATCAGTCCTATCTTTAATTTGACCACTTATCGTAATTTTAAGTGTATCGGAAGGCAACACTTCCATATCCTCTAGCTTAGTGATAATCCATTCAGAATCTCTTGGTTTTTTCTCATAAATTTGATTGAATATATTGTTTTTATTAAATGTTCCTTCGGCAAATATTGTTGCTTTTTCATTCAATTTAAGGCCAAACCAGATAGGCAATCTGTATTTTTCTTTGGCTGGCAAAATTATTGGGAGCTTGCTTTGGTAGTCGTCCAAAACCTTGTATTGAACAGTGTTTGGAGTTATCGATAAATTAATATTGTCCAAATTTACCGCAAAATTTTCCAAATTTATAAAATCGACGAAAACAGTATCGTTTATGCACACACTCTTGTCTACGCTCATTATCTCTACTTTTGCAGTTACATCAGGAGGTGCAATGGAATTTCCTTCAACAATAATTGTGTCTGTTTTTCGCTTGTAATTTGGCAAAGCGTCATTCAAAACACAGATAACAAGTCGATGTTTACCTAATAATTTTGGGGAAAAATTAATTACCCAGTTCTTACTACCATATATAGCTAATTTTTGGTTGGATTCGTTCGATAAATCAATCTTAAAAGCAGAATTTGTGTTTTCTATCACATAAATTGAATCGACAGCTAGTTCTTCATTTCCGGTATTCGCAAGCAAAGTTGGTCGTGCTTCCATGTTTGTGAAAATCTCTACATCACCAAAGTCATAATTATTTGTTTTAACAACCGGCAAAGTTCCGTGTCCGCGTATATCCACAATAATTGGCGGATGAGGTTGCCATTCGCAAAGCAAATCGGCGGTAAGCTGATATCTGACTGTGTCAGTAGGATTATATTTAAAATCTATCGAGGCTACACCAAGTTCTTCTAAAACTTGATTGAATGATTTAATTCGATTGAAATTATAATCTTCTTCCTCGTAATACATAAATTTTTCGAATTTCAACAAAGATCGGATATTTCCATCATTAGTAATACTAACGGTTGTATCGTTCAAAGTTCCAATTCTTCTGTTACCATAATTAACAAGAATACTCTGAATTAATGGAGCAACTCCCCTGCCAGTGATAATTGCCTTGTTCTGTATTTTTAGATGATTCGTAAACTTTACATTCTCCAGAAATTCATCTCGTCGATATGGTGAAAATTGCACTGGGACCTTAAATGTAGAATCAGGATTTAACCAAAATGGATACTTAATGTATTTATCGTAGGTGAATGCTGGTTCGTTAAGGTAATAATAAAGCGAATCGATTCGTAAAGGCACATTCCCAATATTTTTAATAGAAATTTCGCCCATAGCAGAATCCCGAAGATAAACATTTCCGAAGTCCCAGCCTTTAACCTCAATATCGGGGGCTACCACTTCGGCTAAAATGGGAATTCGCTTCGATATACCACAAATAAAATTGAAATCAATATTATCCTTCAAGTTTTCCAGAGATTTAGCTGGATAGAAACAAACCTCTCCAGAAATCATTTCGTTAGGAAGCAAATCTAACGGAGTAGAAAAATCAAGACTGAGTTTCAGTCGCTTATCTGTGGGCAAATCAACCGAATTGATTCTGATTGAGTGTTTGCTATCGTTCCTCATATATATTGGGATACACAGAGAATCGGTCCAGCTCATTACTCCAAAATCGAGTTTTATGGGATAATCGAGGTAATATGGTTCAAATTGATAGTCATATCGGTTTTTATTTCCCTTTTTATCCCAAAATTCTATAAGGAATCTTGCGGGTTTATTAATGTCGATTATTGTAGCTTTGAAAGTAATGGTAGTATCGCCTGGCTGTGGATTATAAAGAATCCAATCCACATTCTTCGTTAAAGTATCATTCACTCTTGCAAAATTAATACCGGAAGAGTTTTCGCCGGGAAAATCCTTAATTACTCCAGTAATTACAAAGCAATTTGTATCCACGTAAGCAATTGGCCCTATGTTGTCTTCCAAATTGGGTTCCAATAACCCAGCACCTAAAACCATTGCATAGGAATCGTATTCTCCAGTTCCAAACAAAATACCCGATAAAGTTCCAGTTGGTGAATAGATATCGTGAGTGCCTGGTTTAAGCTCGATAATAGCCCAGTGTAAATCAGTATTTACAATTTTTTGCTTACGAATAGGAGCAATAGTATCAATTAGTACTTTATCGATAAATAATGAGTCCAATGCTGCGTTTTCGGCAATTAATGCTACAAAGTGTTTTGTGTATTGATTAGGTCTGAAAAAGACACCACCTGGAGTAGCCGCCAAAACGTGATGTATAAACTGTTCTCTAGGAGGCAATAACACCATCGAAGGGTCGTAATCTTTGGATTCCAAATCTGTACCTAATCTTTGCATAAACTGTGCAATTTGAATAGGTTTGTCACTTTGCCAAATCGTTGGGGTATTTATACTTTCGAATTCTTTTACCTGCAAACTATCTATAAAAGTGTATTCAACTGGAAATTGTGTTTGATATACTTTAAGTTTAGTTCCAGGTTCAATATTTGTAATCTTAAAGAAATCACCATGTGGACTTGTTCCAAATGGTACTGAAAAATAGAGATGTCCCCACGCATTTAGTGGTTGCAACATCTCCACAATATGGTCCTTTGAATCCTTTCCTTTTGGAACATTTTGCAA
>CAYOPF010000031.1:1880-7080 GCA_964405755.1 uncultured Chloroherpeton sp. | reverse complement strand
TGTATGCCCTGAGAGCACTCCAATAGGCTTATCAGATTTAATAAAAGTACCTGATAAATCACCAAAACCTCGAGGATAATCGCGCGATTGCACCAGATAGGTTTCTCCTTTATCGAGGGTAATACCATAGTGTTGCGTAGGTTGCTTGCCGCCTGCAGTTTGAACCTTAGGTTTAAAACTAATTTTAGTATTATTGTGATATGCTATGATAAGAAATTCACTTGGTCGTGGTGTAAACTGAACAATGCTGTCCTGACGCGTCGGAGGAGGATCGATAGGATTATAGTTGTCATTTGGCATAGATAAGACTACGTATTCATTTCCCCAATTTGCAGTGGGAATACATGCATAGCTATCGGACGAAAAAGACTGACTACAAAAGGCATAAACAATCACAGGATTATCGGTAATTATCTCTATTGCATTTTTCTTTCTAACTTCGGGATTCTGATTGTAATACGTATTGGATACGGACAGATTGAGGACCGAATCTTTGGGAATTTTGTACCGGTCGATAAATCCATCTGGATAATTAATTTGGACATTTGTCCAGTTTCGCGCTGAAACAAATATTCTCATTTCCACTCCAAGCCCTACATTTTGCACATAGAACTCGTTTTGCATAAAGGATACCAGAAAATGAGTTCCCTCGTAAGAAGAGAATTGCTCTTTGGCATCTGTTTCTGCAAACAAGAAGGATAGAGAAATAAAAATAAGTAGATATCTATACTTCATATTTAATTATCCCGTTTTTCTGTTTATAACAAATAAGTTTCAAATTTATTTCAAAAACAAATAAAACTTAGTAAGTTTTTGTAAAATCATCCTTTATCATAATTATATAATCGGCTTTGTTTTTATCTTTATCTGCTAATGAATCCAAATTTGGTGTTTCTACAACAGAAATAGTGAGAACATTCAAATTTGGTTGATAGTGCTTAAGATACCAGTAAATTCCTTGATAATTATCAGAATGATAAGCACCATGAAAATGGAGGAATTTACTCCCGGATTTGAAGTTACCGATAATAAAATGTGCCATAGTGGCGTCCTTCAAAGCTTGAGCTTCTGCAAAGAACTTAACTTCCTTACTATGTGCACCCATTCCAAGTATTTCTTTATATGCAGGTAATTCTGGATCGAATGTAATTGGCAATGGTGCAAAATATTTCTTTGCTTCGGCAGATAAGTCGTTGAGTTTCTCGAAATTCTGTCGCGAAACCAATGCGGCATATCGCCTTGGAACGTTTGTAGCAACAAACTTAAGTTTGTTTTTTCGTGCAAATTCCAATAGAGGTTTATAATCTGTAGAATAATTTTTCCAAAGCTTAGCTTCGTCTTCGAAATTTTTTGTAGGATAGAGACCATCGAAATATTCATCTATCATAAGTTGTGTATCGGATTCGAACATTTCGGCACCAAGAATTAATTTATCGCCTAATTCCTTATGCAATTCCTTTGTAAGCTGTAGTTGCAACCAATGCGCCATAGCATTATTGTGTAATTCTCCAAACAAGATAATGTCTGTTTTTTCTAATTTCCCTCGCAGGTCTACCAAGTTCACTTTATCACCACCTTTTTCGTAAACTTTGAATGCAGAAAATTCGGCAGAATCGCAACCAACCAGCAAGACAGCAATAAAGGCAATTAAAATAATTATTTTCATTGAAATTTCCTTTTTAAATATTTTTAAATTTTTCACATATAATTAAAGTAAATTAATAAATATTTCTTAAATTCGTAAAGTTTGGCACGAATTTTATTAAAAAAGATGGGATCTTTAAGAATAGACACAAAAATTTATGAAGTAAAATTCCTTTGCAACCTAGATAAATGCAAAGGTGGGTGTTGTACTGTTTATGGGGAAAATGGTGCACCATTGTTATCAGAAGAGATTCCACTGATTGATGCCGATTTAGAAAAATTCAAAAAGTATATGCTACCCAAGTCCATCGATTACATTAATAGAAATGGCTTTTGGGTTCACGATACTGATGGAGAATTATCAGTCCAGTGCATCAATAACCGTGACTGTGTATTTGTTTATTACGATGAGAATGAAATTGCAAAATGTGCAATTGAAAAAGCATATTTCGCGGGTGAAAGCAATTTTCGCAAACCAGTATCTTGCCATCTTTTTCCTATACGAGTGAGTAGCAGCTATGTATATTACGAGCAATTTAGCATTTGCGAACCAGCATTGGAAAATGGCGAACAGGAGAATGTAGAATTAGTCAATTTTGTTAATTCTGCATTAGAGCGACGATTTCCTCCAGAAATTCACAAATTGATTTTAAGTAAACATAAAGAAGAATAACTATAATGGCGATTAATGTATCGATTGGATTAAAAACATCACTGCAGCAAACTCTAACACCTCAACAAATTCAATACTTGAAATTGTTGCAGATGCCAATTATTCAGTTTGAGCAGGAAATAAAAAAGGAAATTGACGAGAACCCCCTACTTGATTTGGATGACGATTCTAACGATATCCTGCCCGAAGATAATTTTCTTACTTCTGAAATTACTGAAGATGAAATCAACCTTCCGAAATTCAATGATGATAATAATTACACAATAGACGATAATTCCTACAGCGATGAATATTCCACTGATAATGAACAATATTTCGATGATGTAAAAGTATTGAGTGAATTACCACTCTCCAATTACGTCCACGGAGAAGACGACGACCCTTACCATCTTTATTCGCTGGTTTTGCAGGACGATGCCGAAATCTCCACCCAACCAAACTATTCGTGGGATGACGAGGACGAACATACTGGTTTCCAAGTTAAGGACACTCAAAATTTTATCGAACAGTTGGAAGAACAACTAATTTTGTTTCAATTATCGATCGAAGAGAGACTTATTGGTAAACATCTTTTATGGAATGTGGATGAGGATGGGTATTTACGTCGGGAACTTTCGGATATCGTTAAGGAAACAAATTCTCATATAGCCGAAATCAATTTTGAGAAGCAAAAAAATAAATTTTTAGAAGATAACATTAATATTGAATCACTTAGAAAAAAGAACCCCGCATTTAACTTTAAACTAGATGATACCAGCAAAACACTTTTAGGTGCAATACTAATTAAGAACCCAGATTTAATCGAAGAGTCGCACGCAGAATTCGTCCAACACTCATTCAATAAAATAAATGAAATGCTCAAGCCCGTCAATTTGGAGCAAGCAGAAAAAGTTCTTAAAATAATACAAAGATTAGATCCTCCAGGTATTGCTTCACGGACAATACAAGAATGCCTTGTTTCGCAGGTGAAAGCCTTGCCAAAACATACTAGAGAACAGAAATTAGCACTTAATTTATTGGAAAATGCTTTCGATGAATTTGCAAAAAAACACTTTAAGGATGTACAGAAAAAACTTGGAATAACAGAAGATGAACTTAAAGATGTTATCGAAATTATTAAAAAATTGAATCCAAAGCCGGGAGAGGGTATATCTGTAACCGAAAACAACACAGTTATACCCGATTTTGTAATCGAAATTGATGATAAAACCGAAGAACCTTTCGTTACATTGAACGATTCTACAATTCCTCCTATAAGGATAAATAGTATGTACGAGTCTTTAAAAAGAGAATCGAAAGAAAAGAAATATAACAAAGAAACAAAGCAATGGATTAGGGCTAAGTACGAGGAAGCAAAATTTTTAATTCAAGCCATACAGCAGAGAAAAATTACTATGCTAAAAGTAATGATTGCGATAGCGGGAATTCAAAAAGATTTCTTCCTTTATGGTTCGGATTATATAAAACCAATGATTTACAAGGACATCTCGGATGTTACAGGATTGGATATATCCACAGTTTGCCGTATTGTGAACAACAAGTTCGTTCAGTCGCCTTTTGGTACTTACGAATTGAAATATTTCTTTAGCGAAGCATTGCCTACCGATGAAGGTGAGGAAATATCCACAACCTTGATTAAGCAAAAAATTAAAGATATGATTGATGCAGAAGACAAAAGCAAGCCATTGAGTGACGATTTAATAAGTAAAAACCTTAAAGAAGATGGATTTAATGTGGCTCGAAGGACTATAGCTAAATACCGCGAGCAACTGAAAGTTCCAGTTGCCCGCTTACGTAAAGAATTGCAGTAGTTATTGAGAAATATTCTGTGGTTGTACTTCTGGTTTTGCTCTTGGAATACTTGTAATACCCGATACAATAACCCATTTTTCATTTTGTTTTCTTAAAGTTCTAGAAGCTCTAAGAAAAACTTCTTCTTGAACTCCATTTTTCAATTTTGTATCTAGTGGAACACCATAGATAACACTTGCAATTGTGGCTTTGTTGTCCATTGCAATGAACAAATCTGTTATTTCACCATATTTGGTATATTCATACTCTTCCCATTGTTTCTGAATGGCATCCTTATAATCAGCAAATGTTTTGATTACTTCGCCTTGGTCAGAACCAAAGAATACCACTGAATCGGCCAATGTCTTTAACAATTCGGCAAAGTTCTTGTCTTCGCTTGCTTTGTTGTAAGCATTGAGTACTTTAACAATGTCGGCCTCTTCTTTCTTAACTTCCTCGACTGTGAAGTACTTTTGCTCGGGCTGACATGATGGTAAAATAAAAGCAGTTAGAAGTAGTAAGTAAAATAATTTCTTCATATTTCACCTTAAATTTTGGTATAACAATTGTTTAATCTTTTTATAATTTCTAAAAGTGTAAAATAATACATTTTTTTCAATAAAACAAGAGTTTTTTATGAAAATTACATCAATAAACAAAGAAAATTTTCAAAATATCGAAAAATTTACAACACATATAGGAAAATCTAGTAAACCTTCGTCTGTTGAAAACATCGACCAAACAAGCATTACAAGTGAAACCAAAGTTGCTGGCGAATGGAAAATTGATATTTTAAACAGTGCAATTGAAAAATTGGCTAATAGTATTCAGCCAAGTGATAATCATCCACTTTCGTTAGTTAGTAATTATCCCATCGATGATTTTACTGAAGCCCTTAGCGAATTGAAAAAAGTTAAATCAGAGATTTTATCGAATGAAGGAACAAAAGCCCAAGCAAATTTAGATGTTATAAATTTACTCGAGCTTTTCAAAGATTAATTTAGAAGTTTAAAATACGGCAATTGCCTCGATTTCGATTAAAACATCCTTTGGTAATCTGCAAACCTGATATGCGGCTCTTGCTGGTCTGCT
>CAYOPF010000031.1:1636-1843 GCA_964405755.1 uncultured Chloroherpeton sp. | reverse complement strand
TAAAATCTCCTAAATCGACCATCAAAACAGTTGTTTTTACAACGTTTTCCAAACTCAAACCCGCCTCGGTAAGAATAGCTGCGATGTTCTTGATTGCTTGATGTGTTTGCTCTTCGATTGTCTCTCCAACCAAATTACCCTCGGGAGTGAAAGGAATTTGCCCTGATATAAATAAATACTTGCCCTCGGCAACAACTGCTTGAGAAT
>CAYOPF010000031.1:0-1626 GCA_964405755.1 uncultured Chloroherpeton sp. | reverse complement strand
AGTTTTCTTTTGTGAAGAAAGAAAAGAGGAAGAAACGAGGAAGAAAAGAAGAAGAAAAGAGAAAAGGAAAATAATGAAATGATATTGAATAATGTAAATAATAATAATAATAAAATATAAAAAATATAGTTTTTATAAAAATCAAAATTATCTAATATTAATTGAATATTGTTAATTTTGTTAAAATCAAAAAAATCTTATGAAAATATGTATTACTGGTGGAGCTGGCTTTATTGGCTCCAATATTGCTGAAAGGTATCTCTCCGAAGGTCACAATGTTGTAGTTATCGACAACTTATCGCTTGGATTTATAGAAAATATTCCAAAAGGTTCAAAATTCTACCAAATGGACATTAACGACGATAACTTATTGAAAGTTTTCGAGGAAGAAAAATTCGATGTCGTTTGCCATTACGCAGCTCAAATGAGTGTACGCCACTCAGTATCAATTCCGTCGGACGATGCAAAAACCAACATTATTGGTAGTTTGAACATTTTCGAATGTGCCCGTAAAACTGGGGTGAAAAAAATAATTTTTGCATCATCGGCAGGAACTGTCTATGGCGAGCAAATTGAATTCCCATGCAACGAAGAGCATCAAAATTCGCCTGTTTCGCCTTATGGTGTTTCCAAATATTCAGTAGAAAAATATTTAGAATATTATAAAAACGTTTTCAATATTCAATACACAGTACTCAGATTCACAAATGTTTATGGTCGAAAGCAAAATCCGCACGGAGAAGCAGGGGTTATTGCAATATTTTTCTTGAAAATGCTCCGAAACGAAGATACCTACATCACTGGCGACGGCTCTATTACCCGAGATTATGTTTATATCGATGATGTAGTCGAAGCGAATGTGCTTGCCTTAAATCCCGAAATGTCTGGGGTCTTTAATGTTGCAACTGGAATTGAAACATCATTGCTGGAAATATTTAATAAATTAGCTACATTAACTAATTATCTGAAGTCCAAACAATTTGTTCCTTTTAAAATTGGTGAGCAAATACGAAGTGTTTGCTCATACGGAAAAATTAAAAAACTTACTGGCTGGACTCCAAAAATGCACCTTGATGAAGGCTTGAAAATCACAATGGATTATTATCTTAAAAAAGCCCAGACTTAATATGTATCATCTTGGCATCGACATAGGCGGAACTAATCTAAAATTCGGAATATTGAACAAAAAGTTCGAATTAATATCAGATTTTTCCTATAAAATGCCCCATTTAGTTGATTTGAATACAATCAAAACAGCACTAATTGATTCGATAACAAAAATTGCTAATGATTATCAATTATCCTCAATAGGAATTGGTGCACCTGGGATTATCGATGATAGTGGATTGATTGTGGTATCGCCAAACATCCCTGCTTTCAACGGATTTAATCTTCTGAATTATTTAAAAGAATCAATTAACGAACATTTAGGGATGGAGATTCCAATTAAAATCGAAAATGATGCTAATATTGCTGCAATTGCCGAAATGACTCTAGGAATTGGCGCTAATTTAATTAACTTTGTTTATATAACATTAGGTACTGGAGTAGGGGGTGCGATAATTCTAAACCGTCAATTATTCCGTGGTAATCATGGTTCAGCGGGTGAAATTGGACATGTAATCT
>CAYOPF010000030.1:0-23923 GCA_964405755.1 uncultured Chloroherpeton sp. | reverse complement strand
TAATTAATGCAGCTGCTGATGACTTTCAGCAATATATCTCAGCGGAAAGGTTACTGATGCTGACTATCAATATGCCATAAAAATTGCGTTGAAAAGGTTTTCGGATGTGTATTTACAACTTGATACAGAGGATCGAGAAAGGATCTGTTTATACTTTGAAGAATTAATGGATATCGTAGGATTAGAAAGCTCTGGGGGTTATTTAAATCAATTTATGTATTATTTTGAAAGTGAGATAAATAAATGAAACAATTATTATTACTTTTTCTTACTCTATTGTTCTTTTCTTGTAGAGATACTGGGACATCACCTGGAAATGAGCCTCCAATTAAGGACATCGGTATATCAAAGGATAAATATGTCATTCCTTTCTATGATACAGAAGTATATTTAATATCTCAAATTAAATATTACTTTAACAATGTACTGATAACCGAGCATAGCAAGGATACAGTCATTTTTCGCAACCTAAATGTAAACGACCAAACATACGAAGCTTCAATATTGGACTATCCAGGAGGTCTAATACAAGGATTTCAGATTGAGTTAACTTACAACTTGTCAACTGGGGCTTTAACCTCGATGGGACAAGAATTTACTTTTACATTTCTTGAGAATAAAGGGATATTGTTTACTTGCAAAGATCATTTTGATAGGGTGAGAATAGAAGGAAGCGTAAACTCAAATAAAATCAATTTTTTCAGGTATTACAAATATGACACTTCTGGCGATGTTCATAAATATGAGGTTTATATTTTGGAAAGAGTGAGGAAGTGATGAAAAATTGCTTATTAAGTATTAAGATTGTATTAAATTAATATATATTAGTAAATAACAGGTGAATTTATGAACGAAATCTACAAAAGCACCTTGAGAGCCGGCAGCCGCACGTATTTTTTTGATGTGAATAAGGCATCAACAGGAAAATTGTATCTTGAAATAACAGAAAGCCGCAAGAAATCAGATGGCACATTCGAGCGACATAACATAATGATATTTCCCGAAGATATTAAGCACTTTAAAAATGAAATAGTCGAGGTGTTCGAGAAATTTTTCGGAACAAGGCCGCAGGACAACTAATTTCATATACAACAACAAATAAATATCCTTAGCCCACGATTTAAATCGTGGGCTAAAGGAATCTTACCTCTAGAGCAGTAAACTAGGATTTTAATTATAAAAACCCCCCTTGCGGTCCCGACAGGATTCGAACCTGTGTCCCCAAGTTTAGGAAACTTGTGCTCTATCCTACTGAGCTACGGAACCGTTAATGTATTTGGTCGTTCTTGCGTAAATGATAACGAACTCCGGTCTCCAAATCTATTCCATCGTCCTGATCCAATATGTAACTAACCATTTGTCGTAATTCCTGGCGGGATACTTTGTCGAAAAAGTAAATTGATGCTCGCTCTATTATATCGTTCAATTCATCTTCGTCGATTATTCCGATAGTTCGCAGCCACATCACATCCTGAAAGGCTTCTTTGGTGAATAGATTCTTTTCTTCTTTCTGAAGTATCCTCAAAAAGTTCGAATCTTCAGTCCTCTTTATTCTTTTTTTGAAAATCCTTGGATTTCGGTCCAATAATAAACTTAATGCATAAGATATCTCCACCTTGGAATACCCTGAGGTTTCCAGACCACTTGTGTTGATACTGTGGGGACCTTTCCTTTGTAATAATTGTGGAGCTAATTCTATTAAAATATCTACTGTTCTATTTGAATTTTTTGACATATTCGGTTGTAAATTTATCTGCTAAAATTATGTAATAATCTTCATAATAAGTCATTTTGTCCTTTTCTTCGGGTGTTGAATCCTCGAATCCAACTAAATGTAACGTTCCATGAATACAAAGACGTAAAATTTCGTTCGTTAGTGATACTTTGTAAAATTTTGCATTTTCCTGGGCTACTTCTATCCCAATGTATATTTCAGCTTCTATAAATTTGGATTTATCGATTGCACGGGGTCTTGGCCTTGCAATATAATCTTCGTCCAGGTCATATCTTATACTAATCACATCTGTGGGATAGTCGTGCTTTAGTAATTTATTGTTTATTGATTGAATATCTTCGTTATTCATAAAAACGATGCCAACGCTTCCATAGGTGATCTTATGTTTTTTGAGTATTTTCTTTAGAATGGGTTGTATGTTGTTTTTTATTATTTTTTTTCTTGTTTTGTTGACAAAATAAAAATCAATAGCCATTAAAAACCTTCGAAAATCATTGATAATTGTGCATTAACGAATAGTTCGCTTTCGGTTAAATCTTCTATTGGTTTATCTAACAAATCTTTGCTTACGTTCGAGATTGAGCTGATTTTTAGGTTTTCAGATATAGATAGAATCGAATATTTTCCATTGTTTTCGCACCAAAATGCTATTTCGTTCATAGGCAAAACGGAATAGTTGCTAATGTTGTGTAATTCGTAAATTCCGCTAGTGGAATAAATGCTCAATGTAAAAATTCCGGTTACAATATTATCAAAATAAAGGGATATCGAGCAAAATATCTGTTTTTCGGGGATTTCGATATTCCACATATAGCTCGAGCCAATTTCTATTGGCTTTGTGTTGAGCAAATTTACTAATTCGTCTCTAACTTTTGTAATTAAATCTTCCATCAAATTCAAAAATAAAAATAATTTATATAATTTCCAATAAAATTTGTGTTTTTTAATATTTTTTTTTTAAATTTGTTAAAAATACAAGATTAATATGAACGAAGTTAATGAATTTATTGAAAGCAATAAAGAATTAGAAAAAAAATACTTGATTTTTATATTAAAAGAAGATAAGTACGCTTTTTCGATTAAAAATATTAAAGAGATAATAACTAAGCCAAAAGTGAATCATGCTCCTAATTTACCTGATTATTATCTTGGCATGACCAAGTTACGTAATGACATAGTTCCCATTATTTCTCTTCGCAAGCGTCTTCAATACAATTCGTTGGATGACGAAAACAAAGCTCTGATAGAGATGCTTAAACTAAGAGAAAATGAGCACATAGAATGGTTAAACGAACTTGAGAATTCAATCCGTCAGGAAAGAGATTTTACTCTTCAAAGAGATCATCACCTTTGTAATTTCGGGAGATGGTACTATTCCTACAAATCAGATTCTTTTTCATTGATCTCTCACCTTAAAAAATTTGAAGATCCACATAAATATATCCACTCTATTGCCAACCATGCTTTAGATGTCCGCAAAGAATCAGGTCCTGGTGCAGCATTAGCAATAATTGAGCGCACTCGTGGTTTTGAGTTGAAAAAAATGCTAAATCTCTTTCAAGAACTATATAAAATTATTGAAAATAATAGTAGAGAAACTACAATTGTCTTTTATCAAAATAATGGGAAACAAATTGGTTTTGTTGTGGATCAAATCGACAGAATAATCGAGATTTCGCCCGAAAATATCGAATTATCCGACGAAAGCAATTCTTTTTCCGAGTATTTGAGTGGAATTGGAAAAGTTGGAGAAAATTTCTACCTGATTTTTAACGAAGAAAAACTGACCTAAACTATTTAATTATTGCATGAATCCCAAATTCATGAACTAATCTTGCTCCATAGTGTCCGGTATTAATTAAGAACCAAATGCCCAGCAGCGAATATACTATAAAGATTATTTGCAACGCTGTTTTCAAAGAGGGTTTCATAATATTCTTGTTTGCATAGTAAACAAAAATTGCATAGAACACAGTTAGGCTCATATATAGGTTACGGCAAATTGCAGCTAGTGATTCGTGTTTATTTAGTATTTCTTTGGCCTCTTCAGTAATTTTGGCTACCTCCATTGCAGCCAATCCTGTTGCAACTGACAACATTGCTCCAATGGTGCCTACGATTAATATTATTAGGCTTGCATTGGTAAAACATTTGTTTTGTTCTTTAATTACTATCGATAGTAAAAGCAAAAGAGGTAAAATTACTAATAAACCTATTGGGAAATGAACGAGTAAGGGATGCAGCCCCTCCCAACCTGGAAGTTTTATGAATTCTAACATAATTTAACTCTTCCAATTATTAAGATAACAAATTTAGTTATTTTTTCTTTTTTTTCAATTTTTTTTATTTAAATTAAAATAATTATAAGATTAGAGCGTTTCTAATCTTATAATAAATCTAAAATGGAACAAAAAGATATTATAAAACTGCTCGAGACTAATGATATAAAGCCTACAATACATAGGGTTATTATTTTGGATTACATTATTAAATCCAAAGAGCACCCAGCTGCCGACATAATTTATTCAGATGTTAAGAAAGATTTTCCAACAATTTCGTTGGCTACCGTATATAATACTTTGGAAGTGCTCGAGCAACATGGTTTGGTTAGGTCTATTAAATTCCAACACGAAAACTGTCGATTTGATTATGCAAGAAAAGACCATTTGCATATTTACATTTCGAACAAAAATGAAATAATCGATCTTTACGATGAAGAATTAATCAAGCTAATAGAAGAGAAATTGAAATCTAATAATTTTCAAAATTTTGAATTAGAAAATATAAGTATAGAAATAAAACAAACAGAGGTATAAAAATGACGAACTATGCAGAATATATCGGATTGCAGCAATCAGAAGCCAACGAATTAATCGTTAAACTAAATAATTTATTGGCAAATTATCAAATATTCTACCAAAACACACGCGGTTTTCACTGGAATATTCGCGGCGAAAAATTCTTCGAACTTCACTTAAAATTCGAAGAACTTTACAACAACTTTCAGATTAAAATCGACGAAATTGCAGAGAGAATCCTAACTTTAGGTGGAGTGCCATTGCATTCCTTCTCAAAATATATTGAACAATCTAACATTGAAGCAACCGAAGACGTAACAGAAGGTCGCAAGTGCGTTGCAGAAGTGTTGGAAGGGTTCAAAATCGTAATTGGATTGCAACGCCAACTACTTGAATTATCTGCAAATTACAACGACGAAGGAACAAATGCACTAATGAGTGATTATATTCGTGAACAAGAAAAATTAGTATGGATGTACACATCTTTTTTAAATAATTAATATTATTATTAATAAACAAATGGAGAAAAAAATGGAAAACAGAGTTCCAATGATTGGGGATCAATTCCCAGAAGTAGAATTGCAAACTACATTAGGTAAAATGAAATTACCTAAAGCATACGAAGGCAAGTGGTTTATTTTATTTAGCCACCCAGCAGACTTTACACCTGTTTGTACAACAGAGTTCGTAGCTTTCCAAAAAAGATACGCTGAGTTCAAGTCGTTGAACACAGAATTAATCGGATTGAGTATCGACCAGGTATTTTCGCACATTAAATGGGTTGAATGGATAAAAGATAATCTTGATGTTCAAATCGAGTTCCCAATTATAGCTGATCATGGTGATTTTGCAAAAATGATGGGTTTAGTTCATCCAAATAAAGGATTCAACACAGTTCGTGCAGTATATTTTGTAGATCCAACAGGTAAAATCCGCGCTATTTTGTTCTACCCACAAGAAGTTGGTCGTAATTTCGACGAATTATTAAGAATGATTAAAGCATTCCAGGTATCCGATGCCAACGGAGTTGCAATGCCTGCTAATTGGCCAAACAACGAAATGATTGGCGACAAAGTTATTGTTCCTCCAGCAACTGATTTCAAAGCAGCACAATACAAGAAGAGTCGTTACCAAAACTACGATTGGTGGTTCTGCTACAAAGAAGTAGGTCAGGATTAGTACTTTTTATTATTTCTGGAAATAATTGATATTAGTGGGAGTGAATTCTTAGTTCATTCCCACTTTTATTTTATAAGGTTGCTATGTCAAAGTACTATTTATCTACAAAGCGAAGTTAGAATATTTGTGTTTTCAACAAGATTAAACTTTTTCCTTAGCCCATCGAAACACATCTAAATATTGTATTGCAGTGCGTTCTGCGGAAAAATTTTCGTCCATAGCATTTTGTCGAATCTTGTCCCAATGAGGGATGTTGTTATAAACACTTAATGCTCGTAAAATAGCATATGCCATATCATCGGCGTTATATTGCCAGAAAGTAAACCCATTACCAATCATATCGTTATAGTTATATTCCTTGACAGTATCGGCAATTCCACCGGTTTCTCGGGCAATCGGAATTGTACCATAACGAAGAGAAAACATTTGTGTTAATCCACAGGGCTCGAACCTGGATGGCATCAGAAAATAATCGCTTGCCGCAAAAATGCGATGCGACAGAGCTATGTCGTGCCCAATATGAATAATTGCCTTTTTGGGAAATCCACTTTGTAAATATCGTAGAAACTGCTCGTAGTTGTAATCCCCCGAAGCTAAAATAAATAACCTGAAATGTGTCGATTCGAGCAATTCCTCCATTTTGTGTACTACCAAATCAATGCCCTTTTGTTCGGCCAACCTTGTAACCATCGAAATCATAGGCATATCCAAATCGTCGTTATCAGTTAATCCATAATCCCGCAGCAACTGATGCTTATTTTCCCGTTTGCCATCAAGATTGGACTTATCATAATTTAAAGCTAAACTTTTATCTGAGTTCGGGTTCCATTCATTGTAATCAATACCATTTAAAATTCCAAGAAAATCGGCCGCACGAGAATTAATTACCCCATCCATACCTTCGCCATAGTAGCTCCATCTAATTTCCTGAGAATAGTTAGGACTTACTGTTGTTACTTTGTCTGCTTTCATTATTCCAATCTTCATAGCGTTAACCAATCCATAGTATTCGTAATCAGAGAAAGGATAGAACATACTCCATGGAATTCCAGAATAAAGCAAGGCAGTCTGTGGATTGAATTTTCCCTGATAAGCTAAATTATGGATGGTATATACTCCTGCTGTTTTGCTAAATAGCGGATCGATACGATAAAACTCCTTCAGAAATGCCATAGTAAATGCAGTGTGAAAATCGTGAGCATGAACTACATCGGGCGAAAATCCGATAGCACGGCAAACTTCAAAAACGGCTTTGCTAAAGAAGATAAATCTACGGTCGTTATCGGCATATTCATTAGGGTCGCCATAAATTCCCGTTCGATTAAAATATCCATCATGCTCCACAAGGTAAACAGGAACATCACTACCAGGTAATTTTCCTTCCCAAAGCAATCCATATTCTACCCAATAACCCATCTGGACAATAATTGTTTTTAGCGTATTTCTGAATCCCCATTTATTTGTATCGATAGCGCTATATTTAGGTAATATGATAATTGGGTTATGCCCTAATTTTTTCCATTCTCTCGACAAAAATGCAGCCATATCACCCAAGCCACCTGCTTTTGCAATAGGGGTTAACTCTGCTGTTGCTGTGACTATATTCATTCTATTTCCTTAGAATTATTATTTTTTAGAAACATTTTTTTAATTTGCAATGTTAAGCAAGTTAAATTTTCAAATTTATAAATAAAAAAATAACTTAGCAAAAAAGATGCAAATTTACGAAAATCAAGATAAAAAATTGCTTAATAAACTTTCCGAAAATCGTCTGGAATTGAATAATTCTCATGTTTTAGATGATTCGCAGGATAATTTGACAAAGGACATTGGGAAAAAACATAAAGAAATTAGCTACACCGATGAACTCCGCAGAAAATTAATACACTTGTTTTCACTCAATATACCCTTGGTTTATATACTCATTGATAAATGGACAGCTTTCTGGTTAATGTTATTAATTACAGTTATAACCGTCTCTATCGATGTATTAAGTAAAAAAGTAGAACCAGTTCAAAAGTTTTTTTATAAATATTTTGGTTCGATTCTTCGCAAACATGAAAGAAAGAAAAAGAAATTCAGATTAAATGGAGCCTCATGGTTGGTTATCAGTGCTACTCTTACAATATTGATATTTCCTAAGCTATTTGCTTGTGTTGCCTTATCAGTGTTAATTATTTCGGATATTGCTTCAGCACTTGTTGGTCGCAAATGGGGACGGATACCATTTTTCAAAAAGAAAACTGTTGAAGGTAGCACCGCATTTTTTTTAACAGCTGCCGCTGTGGTATTAGTTTACTTCTTAGTCTTCCCGCTTAATAATTATTTTCTGTTGTATGGACTTATTGCCGCTTTAATAACTACTTTTGGAGAGGCACTCTCCAAGCAGATCAAAGTTGATGATAATCTAATTGTCCCTATTGTATTTGTTGGCTTTTTGTGGATTGTTGAGCTAATATTAAATACATATAATTTAACCATGTTAACTGCACTATTATGATAGACTTAAGAAGTGATACGGTTACGCTGCCTAGTCGCGAAATGCTTGAAGCAATTTTTTCTGCTCAGGTTGGCGACGATGTTTATGCCGAAGATAAAACAGTAAACGACTTGCAGGAATTTGTAGCGTCGCTATTTGGGAAAGAATCCGCACTATTTGTTCCCACTGGTACTATGAGCAATCAAATATGTTTAAATTTGCTTACCATACCAGGCGAGGAAATTATTGCCGATGCCGATGCACATATATTTTACTATGAGAATGGAGGTCCAGCACGGCTTTCGGGAGCACAAGTATTCCCGATTAAATCCGAAAATGGAGAAATGCCAATTGAAGCCATTAAGGAAGCAATTCGTCCTAATATTTATTATTTTCCGCGAACCGCTGTGATTGCACTTGAAAATACTCACAATCGACATGGAGGTACGATTGTAAGCTTGGATTATATAAAACAGGTATATGAATTAGCACAAGATCGCGGTATTGCTATGCATCTTGATGGAGCTCGACTGTGGAATGCTCATGTTATTACCAAAATCCCTTTATCTGAGTATGCAAAATATTTCGATACTATCAGTGTTTGCTTTTCCAAAGGTTTAGGTGCTCCTGTTGGCTCTATGTTGCTATCGACAAGAGCAAATATAGAACGAGCATGGAAAATTCGGAAAACTTTTGGTGGTGGAATGCGTCAGGTAGGCATTTTGGCGGCTGCTACAAAATATGCAATTATCAATAACTTACACAAATTAATTGATGATAACAAAAAAGCCATTGCTTTTACTTTACTCGTTAATAAAAGTGAGTTATTTAAAATCGATCAGAGCAAGGTCGATACAAATATTGTGATGATCGATAAATTGATAAATATTCCTATGAATCAGCTAATTAATAAATTAAAAGAAAATGGGTTGCTAATTAGTGCATTAAATGATAATCGTATGCGTGCAGTTTTTCATTTGGATATATCGTTCCACGATGCTTCCGATGCCGCAAACATATTGGTTAATACCGCCAAGGAATTATTGGTACAGAGCAATGAAAGCACAAATTGATATAAACAATATAATAGAACCATTCAAACATAAAACTTCTACCAAGGTTCAATTCCATCAGGTTGATTCTTTTCAAATATTGCACAATATTCAATATTTATACATGTTCGAAAACGCACGTTTAGAATATTTGCAGTCGCTTGGATTAGCAAATAATTTAAGTGATTTAATAAATAAGTTTCCAGTGATGACTGTTCATCACGAGATTGATTATTTTTCGCCTGCTCATTTTAACGATATCATCGATATTTACACAAGAGTCAAGGAAATTGGAAATAGTTCAATTAAATTTGAGAACATAGCGATCTCCAACGACATACTCCACGCAAAAGCAACAACAGTCTATGTTTACATCAACCCGCTTACTGGAGATTCTCTATCTCTTCCTCAGAATATAAGGGAAATAATTATCCTATAATTAATACGTTAAAGTTAGAACTAATTCACAGCTGTTGAGCAATAATTTTCATCTCTCTCAAGCTTTCAATATCTAATTTGGTATTAATATTTTTTCGGTGAGTACTTACAGTAAATGTGCTGATATTAAGCTTGTCGGCTATATCCCTTGTTGACAATCCTTCGCCAACTAATTTAAGAACATCTATTTCGCGCGAAGTTAACAAAGCTCGTATTTCACTATTGCTAAATTTTGATAGGCTAACCTTATTGTTGTTCCCGTTTTCTGCTTTAGGTTTTTCGGGGATTCGTATAGATTTGCCATTCATCATTATTTCGGCAAATTTTGAAATTTCGTCGAATAAAATATCCAAGATTTTTGAATTAAAATACCTTTTACCCTTTAATATTGTAATTATCGAATTGTAAAGCTCATCTTTGGAAGCATCCTTAAATTGGTACCCATCAACCCGATAAATAAATGACTTTAAGATAATATCCTTTTCTTCACTAATCGAGAGAAACAGAATTTTAGTATCAGGATATTGATTTTTTATTTGAATAAGAGCATCAAATCCATCCTGCTCGGGCATAAAAATGTCGCAAAGCACGACGTCGACATGATTTTCCTTCATTAATTCCAGAGCATCTATTAAAGAAAAAGCAACAAAAATATTTTTAAACTCTGGGTAGGACTGCAAAATTGCCTTCGTGCCATACGCTGAAATTTGGAAATCATCGATTATAAGTAGATTATAGGTACTATTCATAACATTAGGTATTTAATTAATTACAAAAATAGTGAAAAATATTCTATGTTTTATGAATATATTTTCATATAAATCAATTTTTTTTTATTTTCTTTATAAAAATATTTGGAGGTTATGTTTATTTTACCTAATTTTGTGCTAGTAATAATTACCTAATTACAATAATTAAGTAATAATAATAGGAATAATAACTAATTAAATATATTGGAGACTTAAAATGAAAACTTCTATCAAATACTTTGTAATACTCTTAGGGCTCTCTTTCTTCTTGTTCTCTTGTGAATCAAACCTTACCAATTCACCAGAAAACAGCGATGCTTTTAAATCACAAATTTACATCGTTACCCTGAATGATAATGGCAACAAAATATTAGGTAGCGATATTGATACAGAGATTAAGGACATACTATCGAAGCACAACATAAAATTCGAAGCAGTTCAAAATATATATACTACTGTTTTACGAGGTTTTGCTGCTAACCTTACTGATGAGCAAGTTGCAAAACTTCAATCTGATAAAAGAATATCAATTATTGAAAAAAATAAAGAAATTACTTTAAATGATGAAATCGAAAGTATCTCAAATGATAAAGGGATTAAGTTGCAAGCTCAATCTGCTCCTTGGGGCATCACCGCAATTGGTGGTTCTATCAATGCAACAACTACAACCGGAGTTGCTTGGATAGTTGATACTGGTATCGACCTCACTCATGCGGACTTAAATGTAAATACATCCTTATCTAAAACATTTATTACATCTGGTGATGACAGATTGTCGGCAAATGACTTAAATGGACATGGCAGTCACTGTGCAGGTATTATTGCTGCTAAAAACAACGATATTGGTTCCGTTGGAGTATGTGCTGGCGCTACAGTAATCGCTGTTAAAGTGCTGAATTATCGTGGAAGCGGCTCATCATCAATTATTATTGCTGGATTGGATTATGTCGCTAAAAATTTAGTATCTAATAAAATTAATGTTGTAAATATGAGTTTGGGTGGTTCAGTATCCACAACATTGGATAATGCAGTAAAAAATCTTGCTAGTTTGGGTGCTCATGTGGTAGTTGCCGCAGGGAATTCTGCAGCTATTGTAAGTAACTTCTCGCCAGCTCGCGTCGAAGCAACAAGAGTTTACACAGTTTCGGCATTCAATTCCCAAGGAAAATTTGCAACATTTTCAAATTATGGTAATCCTTCGATTGATTACTCAGCTCCTGGCGTAAGCATATACTCAACATATAAAAGTGGTGGGTATGCAACTATGTCTGGAACTTCAATGGCAACACCACACGTTTGTGGCATACTTTTGGCTACAAATGGAACTATAAATTGGTCGGGTTATGTTACTGCTGATAAGGACCTAACCCCCGATAAAAAAGCAAGAAGGTAATAAGGGAAATATTCGCTGCCACGAATTTAAACTTTATTAGTTATATACCTCTTGTAAAATCTCCTTAAATAATTATACAAAAATCTCAACTAATCCCCAGATGTAATGCAGATGGGGATTGTTTTTTATTTTGGACGGTAAAAAACTACCCAGCCATTCTTAACAAGGTATGGAGTAAAGTTGTTATTTGCTTCGAAAACTTCTTTGTTAGTAAATTTGCTAATTACATAAACAGGTTTGTCGGGTTGGCCATTAATCAACCATTCTTCCCATTCATCTCCATTCATATTTTTGCTTATTCGGGATTGCTCCGGACGAATCTCAGCATAGAAATAATGTGCATAGGTTTTATATCCATAATTCAAAATGTAGCAATCTTCTCCTTTCAATGATTTGAAGAAATTAATAGGGGTTAATTGAGTGTATTGCTCTATTTTGGGTACTAAAAATGGCAATACTATGACTATAAAAATCGTTGTAGCACCATAAGTTGTTAATATCCCTTGCAGAATTTTCTTCTTTGCAAAGAAGATTAAAGCTATAATTATTCCGAAAATCAGTAGAAGACCAGGAATCCATTCGTTCCCATCCCAGTGATAATCTCCCGAAAGTATTGCTTTGGTGAACTTGTCTGTTACTCGCGGCAAAAGCAAATTAATATTCATTAGTAATAGCGGCAAACCAGCAGAAAACAGACCGAACAGAATACCAATTGTTCCTAAAAGCCAGTTTGTACTCTTTTTCCATTGATTATTTTGGTATAAAATAGAGTAGATTCCTTTTGACGCCAGAAAAGCAATCGGAAAATATGCCATAGAAGAGTAATGGACTATCTTGGTGTTGACAATAGAAAAAATAATTAAAACTACTAGAAATATAATCTTCATCCAAAGAGAGAAATCAATTGTCTGTTTGTTATCCATGGAATTGATCTTAATTCCCCTAATTGCAAAAATTGAAGCTGGGAACATTCCGAAAAGCAAAACTACAAAATGATAATAAAAAGGTCCGCCGTGACCTGCATCCTGGGTTGTGAATAATCGTAATTGATAGGAAAAAAATTCATATATCAAACTAATACTACCCAATTGTATGCTAAGCAATATGTACCAAATAGAAATAAAGGAAACAGAAAGAACGGCAAAAAGTATATATGGTAATATTTGAAATCCAAATTGCTTACGTCGAATGATATTGAAAATAATGTAAGTAATGAAAACCAAACCAAAGCCAACTGGTCCTTTCGTTAGCACTGCAAGTCCCGAATAAATGCCTGCCCAACAAATAAATTTTAAAATTATTCTATTATTGGTAGAATTATTTGCTGACTTATACAAATAATAAATACTCACAAACATGAAAAAGTTAAAGAATGGATCGATAATTGCCGTTTTAAAGTAAAAATGTGAGAGTATAGAACCAGAATATGCAATCACGAGCAAAAATCCAAATTTTTCATCTTTTAATTTTTTCCCAAAATTGAATAAAAACAACAAGGTTATTATCCCCATCACAGCATTAGGAAAACGTGCTGCAAATTCGTTTATGCCAAATATATGCATCGAAATGGCCTGGATGATAATAAAAAGTGGTGGCTTCTCGTGGAATGGTTCGTAATTAATCCGAACTGTTAAGAAATCACCTGTTACTATCATTTCGCGTGCAGCTTCGGCAAAATTAATCTCGTCCCAATCGAATAAATTGGACTGGCCTATAAATGGAAGAAAAAGTATCCCAGCAAATGATATAATAAAAAGGTAGTATTGAAATGTTTTGTAATCGAATTTGAACATAACTATCCAAAATATTTTTACTAAATTATGGAAATGGGTTTAAAAATAGTTTTTATATATACTTTTTTTATTAATTTACCTTTTTGAGTAAAATTCAAAATGAAAAAATATTATATACCATTCGACATCGAAACAATTCCGGTATCATTCAACTCGTTGGACGAAAGCCAGCAGGAGTACTTAATACGAGGTGCGAGCACACAGGAAGATATAGATAAAAAAAAGTACGAAATGGCTCTTTCGCCAATGACAGGACAGGTTATCGCAATCGGGCTTAAAATTATTGAGCAAGATACTGATTATTACAATCATACAAGTTATAATGTTGTATCGTCGGGTGCATTAATTTTAGATCCCGATTTGAATGATGACGATGAGCCAGTCAAACAAAGCTTCGGCAACGATTTGTATTTATACACTACTGAACGAAATATTTTGCAAACTTTTTGGGATATACTAAACAAATATAGGAATGCAACTCTTGTTTCGTTTAATGGTCGAAATTTCGATGCTCCCTATATCCAACTTCGTTCAGCATTGTTGCAAGTTAAACCTAGCCGGAATTTAATGGATGGAACTAAATTTAACTATCCTAATCATATCGATTTGATGGACGAACTTACTTTTTTTTCAGGTTCGCAATATGGGGCTACCCGTAGATACAATTTTGATTTTTATAGCAGAGCATTTGGATTGGAATCACCTAAAGCCAAAGGTGTTGATGGTGCCAATGTTCATGAATACTTTGCCATAAAAGATTATGATACGATTGCGGCATATTGCTTGCGCGATGTGGAAGCAACCTGGAATTTATACTTAAGAATTAAAGACTATTTGTTTATATAAATTAAAAGGTACAAAAATGAAAAAGTTATATAGTTTTCTTTTAGGTTTCATTTTACTAACTTCATATAGTTATGCTGTTGAATACGACCTGTTTACTGCGGGAGAAGGAAATAAATTCCTGCAAGAAAACTACAATTTAAAAGGGTGGGAAATTTTCCAAATAATGTCCAATTGGTATCCAGGCGACTCATCAATTGTTTTTGATTTTGTAAATGGAGAATCCTCATATTGGTTCTATACATATAGAGTAGCAGGAAATAACAACGAGTTAAAGAGCTGGTCGTTTCTGTTAACCAAAATAAATGGGCAATTTTCACCACTAGATTTTGGTGTGGAGGACGATGAGTTTTTGGTAGATTACGAAAGATTGCCCCAGAACTGGATAGATTCTGATATGTTACCCATGGCTGTTCAAGCAAATTCGAACTTAGCTCAATTCTTGATGGAAAACTTCGAAAATGTGAAGGAATTCAATGTTTTGCTTACTCCAAAATATGTAACTGAAGAGAATTATCCTAAGGGGATGTGGTGGTTAACTGTAGAAATTAATAATGTGGACGAAACCGCTTATTGTATTTTCAATGCAACTACTTTGGAAATAGTTGAGTGTTTTGTTCCCGATGTAAAGTCTGTAAATGAGATAGGCAGTAATACACTATATTGCTATCCTAATCCTGCAAATGAATATATCGAAGTACAAATCCCTGCTAACACCGAATTTGGAAGCAACAATCAAATTAAGGTGTATAATAATATGGGTGAGTGCATGATTCACGAAAGACTAAAATCATTGGATAGTCCTCAACGTATAAATCTTAATCTTTTGCTCGAAGGAGTCTATTACCTAAAATTTGGACATTTCATAAAACCATTTATCATTAAAAGGTAAGGGTTTACATTAGGTTTGATATGAGAATTTAAACTTTAAGGTTGCGAATTTATTGTTTGGAACAATAAGTTTGCAATTTTTTATTAATCAAGGATAATTTATGTTAATTCGATTAACTCTTATAATGGTTTATATTTTAAAGATTTTGAACCCTTATCATTAAGAAATGAACCAAAATATACTTGCGCCCAGTATGATGCCCGGGACAATATCTACAAATTGATGCTGTTTTGTAAGCAAGCAACTAATCGCTATCAAAAACACAAAGATAAGACAATACCAACCAATCAAAGGTAATAAACATAAGCTTATTTAAGTAGCTAAAGAGCAATGCATACTAGGGAAACAATTATTCTCGGCATCGAACCCTTGAACAAACTTCAGATATCGTTTGGATATGGTATTGGTTTCGAATTCTCTCCATTCTTTTGGAATAACTGCAGGAAATAGTAAAAATAGACAGCATTGAATTATTAATAGCAAAACTCCACCAAAGATAATATGTATTCCTTTCTCGATACTTGGTATTGCTATTATATACCCACCTATTAGAATATAATACAAAAAACTATATATCCAAAACCAAGATGTCCAAAATGGGAACCAATCATCCATAAAAGTTTTTAAAACATGAGTTCGAAAGAAATTGCTGTTCCGCTGAGTCCAAAAGTACAATTGGTAACCTCCGACTACTACTATAGATATTAAAGTTGTCAACTGAAGGTATTGAAAATAGCTCATTGTTGAATAATTAATTTGTCGCCCAACGAAATAGTATATATAGGATAAAATAACAGGGGATAATACTAATACTAACATCCATTTTGGTGCAAATTCACTTGTTTGTACTTTTGACATTTTCCTTAAGAATAAAATAATTAAGCAAAATTAACAAATATCGATCTATAATCTTTGTTTCTGTTAATAATTCTTAACATTCTTTAATAGTTTAGGCCGCATTATCTCAATTTAATGTTATGCGAATTTATTCGAAAATGAATACATCTTCGATTTTAACTCCGAAATAATTTGCAATATCATATGCAAGTCGCAGGGAAGGGTTATATTTTCCTTTTTCTAGAAAAACAATTGTTTCCCTGCGTACATTAACTGCAGTTGCAAGCTGATCTTGTGTAACATTTTGTCGAGCTCGCAGTTCTTTGATACGGTTATTCATCAGATATACCTACAAAGTATATTATTACCCATGAAACAAGAAATATTACTGCCATACCTAGGATACCCCATCCGAAAAGTACCTCCGTATCAGAATAACCTTCCCCACTGATGTACATTAATACCAACCAAAGATATATGGAAATAAAATACGAAATAGAGGATGCTTTTGTCATCATTTTCTTTGAAAGTTCATCCTCAGTTGGCTGTTTTTTTCGTAAACTTATAAGTCTTTTAAGTCCAAAGTAAATGCCAAAAGATACTAGAACAATGATAATCCCAATTTGAAGAATCTCTTCGAAATTGGTGTTACTATTGGAATTCACTAGCCAAAGAATCACCGATATAAGTATTAAAACCACAACGATAAAGGGTAAAAAAAGCTTTTCTCATAACTATCTCCTAATTGTTAGAAATACATAACACAAAGTTAAGTATTTCTAACATACCAACCAAATATTTTACAAAAATATTTAAGACACTTTAACATCAGGTTCACTAAGACTTCACAATTCAAGGTTAGATTTGAATTTTACTATTTTTTAAAACAAATAAAGGTTCAAATATGAAGAGAACATTACTTGTATTAACTTTCTTAACAATTCTTGCACTTTCTGCAACAGACTTGTTCGCAGGTGGAACAATCCGCGGCAAAATAACTGACAAACAAGAAGGGTTGTCCCTATCTGGTGCTCGGGTAACTTTATCCAACTCAAATCTTGGTGGAGTTACCAACAAAAATGGGGAATTTACTATATTGAATGTTCCTGTTGGAAATTACGATTTAAAGGTTAAATATCTAGGATCTGAATCTGTAATTACAAAAGCCGAAGTTAGCGATGATAAAACCACTTTCATCAAAATTGAAATGGAGCCAAAATCAATTAGAAAAGATGAAATAGTAGTAATCGGCGATATGTTAAAAGGGCAGGCAAAGGCATTAAATCAACAAAAAACGAATGTAAACATTACCAATATAGTATCTGCCGACCAAGTTGGCCGCTTCCCCGATGCAAATATTGGCGATGCTATGAAAAGAATGACTGGTATAACTGTACAATATGATCAGGGCGAAGCACGTTTTGGTTTAATTCGCGGAACATCTCCACAATTAAATTCAATAACAATTAACGGGGACAGAATACCTTCGGCAGAAGGAGATAACAGAACAATACAATTGGACTTAATCCCTGCTGACATGGTTAAAGCAGTTGAAGTTAATAAGGCACTTACTGCAGATATGGATGCAGATGCAATAGGAGGCTCAATCAATTTAGTTACCCGAGATGCAGTCAATCTAACAACACTTTCTATAACTGCAGGAAGTGGAATAAATCTTTTGAGCAATAAACCAATTTTGAACGGTGCTTTATCTGCAGGAACTAGATTAATGGATAATAAACTTGGAATTAGTTTAAACGCTTCTTACAATAATCACGTCTTTGGTTCAGACAATATCGAAGGGGCTTGGTTGCAAGGTCCTAATGGAACAGCTTATTTAGGAAATTTCGAAGTACGTCAATATGATTTAATCCGTACCCGACAAAGTATCGGCGGAGGTTTGGATTATAAATTCAACAACGATCATTCAATAAATGTGAATATGCTCTACAATCATAGAAACGACTGGGAAAACAGATACAGATTAAGATTACGATACGACAAAGGAGATGCTATTGAAGTTGATGGGGAAGAATATGATGGACTACCAGACAATACTGGAACAGTTAAGAATGTTGAAATCATAAGAGAAAATAAACAAGGTATCAATGACGATACTCATAATAACGGTTCAAGGCTGGAAGATCAACGAACAATCAATATTGCTTTTGGAGGTGAACATTTATTTTTCAGTACTATAAAGATGAATTGGCAAGGAAATTGGGCCAAAGCATCAGAAGAAAAACCAAATGAAAGATACATCAGTTACCGAGATAAAAAAGGTGTTCTTAAAGTCAACTCCTCCAATGGCGAAGAACCAGAGTTTGAAATTGTTGCTGGCAACGATTTATCCAAATTTAATTTGAATACTCTTTACGAGAGAAATTCTTTTACTGAGGATAAAGATTTTAATGGCAAAATTGATTTCGAATTCCCATGGCTCTCTGGTGATTATAACAATAAAGTAAAATTTGGTGCACGCCTAAGAAACAAAGACAAAAATAGAGACAATGATTATTTTACTTACTCCCCAGTTGGCAAAGAAATAGCAACTATGGACTTAATCAAGCTTCACGACGCAACGAAAGATAACTTTTTGGCAGGAAATTATAAAGCTGGACAATTTCCTGAGAAAGAATTCTCGGGTAGTTTAGATTTAAATAATTCTACTTTATTTAAAAAGACAGATGCAAAAGAAGAGTATATCCCAGACAACTATGAAGCTAATGAAAAAATCTTCGGTGGTTACTTACAATTGGATCAATCAATCGGCGATAAATTTCTGGCACTTGTAGGTGTTCGTTTGGAAAATACTTCTGCCGACTATAGTGCAAATGAGTTAATTTTTGACGAAGATAATGAAGAGGAGCCATATAAGATAAATCCAGTAAAAGGTTCGCAAGATTATATGGATATTTTACCACAAATAAATTTGAAATATACAGTTGCTGAAAACATAATTATTCGAGCAGCCTACACAAATTCCATTGCAAGACCAAATTATTACGACTTAGCACCATATCGGAATATCGTTGTTGCTGATAATGAACTATATGAAGGTAACAGCTTACTGAAACCAACTAAGTCAGTAAATATCGATTTAATGGCTGATTACTATTTAGAATCAATTGGTATCCTTTCCGGTGGTATTTTCCAAAAAAGTCTAAGCGATTACTTCTATACAAACATTATTAAAGACTATAAAGATCCAAAGTCAGGAACAACTTTTGATTATTATTACCGACCCGATAATGGTGCAAAAGCATCCTTGTTTGGTTTTGAAGTTTCGTTCCAACGCCAATTGGATTTCTTACCTGGCTTCCTGAAAGGATTTGGTATTTATGTAAATTATACATTCACTACTTCCGAAGCCGAAGGTTTGAATATACCTGGCAGAGAAATCGAAAAAGTAGCTTTGCCAGGCACAGCAGGTAATATGATTAATACATCACTCTCCTACGAAATGTTTGGATTAAACTTGCGTATTTCGCTAAATCACACTTCAGACTACATTATGGAATTTGGAGAATCAGAGTTCTTCGATTTATATTACGATAAACAAACATTCTTGGATGTTAATGGTTCCTACGAAATTATTAATGGGTTAAATTTCTATTTCGAAGTAAATAACATTACAAATCAACCCTTAAGAGTTTACCAAGGAAAAGGTCATTCCGAAAGAACAGTTCAAGCAGAATTCTACAATATGAGAATTAATGCTGGCTTAAAATATAATTTGTAATAAGATGAAAATGCAAAGAATAATCTTACTCACAATTATTATTTCAATTTTTGCAGTTTCTTGTAGTAAAATTGAGAAAGTCGAATCAGAAAAGGAAAGCAAATATCCTTTAGTTCATTATGATTTAATTTCCGAATGGAATGATGACGATAATATCGACTCACCTGCATTATGGATTTCTTCCGATGGATCTCAATCACTGATTATAGCCACAAGCAAAGCAAAGCATAATCTGTTTGTTTACAACACCAGTGATCTCAAATTGTTGAAACAAGTTGGCAAGCAAGGCAAAGGACAAGTTGAATTCGACCGCCCAAATGGTATTTGGGTGATTAATGATTATTTGTTCGTATGCGAGAGAGATAATCATCGAATACAAGTATTAACTTTACCTGATTTCAATTTTGTCGGTTTTGTTGGCGAAAGCCAATTGATTCGTCCCTACGGATTAAGTGTTCTAAAAACCAACAATAGCTACTCCGTATACGTAACCGATCAATTTGAAGTCGACAATCACATTTATCCACCTTATCCAATGCTCAACCAGAGAGTTAAACTTTTCAGCTTCGAAATTCAAAATAATACAGTAAGCCAACAAAGTTTAGTCAAATCTATTGGAGATACAACTGGCAAAGGTCAGCTTGTTATTGTCGAATCAATTTTTGCCGATCCTGCCTACAACAGATTGCTAATTGCCGAAGAAGATAAAAATCAGAACTTGGTAAAAGTTTATGATATGGACGGCAACTTTACTAAGCAAGAATTAGGCGACGATTTAATTGAATATCAAGCTGAAGGAATAATGCTATACGATTGTGGAAATGGCGAAGGTTATTACTTTTTAACCGACCAGGATTATTATAAAACCAATAATAATACATTCCACATTTATAACAGAAAAGACCTAAAGTATGTCGGTTCGTTCATTTCAGATAAAATCCAAAATACGGATGGTATTTGGGTAACAAACCAAAAATTTGGTAAATTCGACAAAGGTGCACTAATAGCCGTCAATGACGATGGCGGAGTTGGAATTATTGATATCAAAAAGATATTCCAGGCTTTAAAAATCGAATGTAAATAACATCTACTCACACAAATAAATAATCCCCTGCCAATAAAAAGTAGGGGATTTTTTTGTCAATCCCTTGTTTTTTGCTTAAATTTGTATTTATATACGGAAAAGGATATATTATGGAAATAATCGTAAATAATAATATTTACACAATAAATGCAGACCCAAATATGCCGCTTTTGTGGGTTTTACGCGATTTATTAGGATTTACTGGTACAAAATATGGCTGTGGCATTGGTTACTGCAAAACTTGCACCGTTCTTATAGATGTAGTGGCAGAGCAATCTTGCATTATTCCCGTTGGGAATATCGGTAAGAAAAAAATCACTACAATTGAAGGATTATCCCAAAATGGTGAACATCCTTTGCAGAAAGCTTGGATCGAGTTATCCGTTAGTCAGTGTGGCTATTGCCAACCAGGCCAGCTGATTGCTGCATCGGAACTTATAGCAAACAACCCAAAACCAACCATAGAGGATATTAACAACCACATGTCGGGGCATATTTGCCGTTGCGGAACATATCCCAAAATCCGTGAAGCAATTATATTGGCAACTAAGGAGTAATTAAGATGGAAAAATTATTTGAGTCGCGTCGTAGGTTTGTTTTTGGTTCAGCACTTGGATTGGCGGGCGTTGTTTCGGGATTTGTTTTTTCGAACAATCTCCTTGCGGAGTTAGTGGTTTCGGACGGAAAAGATAATTTATTAGGTTTTGCTCCAAGTATCTGGGTGGAAATTACTAAAGAAAACAAAATAATAGTTACCAACTCCCGTGCAGAGCTGGGGCAAGGTTCCAGAACGATCGTGGCAATGATTGTTGCCGAAGAACTCGATGCTCGTTGGGAGGACATTATAGTCGTCCAAGCCGATGGCGATACAAAATATGGTAATCAATCCACCGGAGGAAGTACAACAGTAAGAACCTTGTGGGAACCACTTCGAGTGGCTGGTGCCCAGGCTAAAACAATGCTTATTACTGCTGCTGCACAAACCTGGGCAATTTCCGAAAAGGATTGTTATACCCAAGATGGTTTGGTTAAGAATAAAATTGATGGACGCTCAATTAGTTATGGAGAATTAATTGATAAAGCCACCAAACTGCCTGTTCCACCTTCGAACACAATTAAGTTAAAGCCCCATAGCGAATATAAAATTTTGGGGAAAAAGTCGTTCGGCAACTATGACGAACCCGGAATAGTAACAGGTAAAGCAATTTATTCGGCTGATTATAGAGCAGAAGGAATGAAACATGCAACTATTGTTCGTTGTCCATTCATCGGCGGTTCGCTAACTTCCTTCGACGATTCCGAAACCAAAAAAATTAAAGGAGTGATTGCAACTTATCAACTTTCCGAAGGTATTGCAATTTTAGCAGATAATTCGTGGGCAGCCCTGGAAGGTAAAAGTGCAATGAAAGCTGTCTGGAAACAAGGACCAAACGGTACATTTAGCTCCGACGATATAACTAAAGCATTCATGGAAAAAGTAGGGACTTTGCCTTCTTTGCCACAAAATACTACAAAATTTGTTGAAGCAATCTACGAAGTTCCTTTTTTAGCACATGCAACTATGGAGCCTATGGCGGCATTTGCTGATTTTAAAGATGGAAAATGCGATATTTATGCAGGCACACAAAATCCACAAGCCGCCAAGTCGGGGGTTGCTGCTGCATTGGGAATATCACAGGACAAAATTACTATCAATGTACTGCTTTCAGGAGGTGGATTTGGTCGCCGCCACGATAACGACTATATTGTGATTGCTGCAAAAATCTCCAAAGCATCGGGTTATCCAATTTCGTTTATGTACACAAAAGAGGACGACATTAAGAACGACAACTATCGGCCAGTTAGTTTGCATGCTATTAAATCAGGGATTGACAATAACGGAAATCCAACTGGCTGGATTCACAAAGTTGTGTCGCAAGGCTCTGTTTCGGCAACCAATCCAACATACGACATCCCTAATATTTCCAATTTAAAAGATTCTAGAAATTACGGAATTCGCACAGGTCCATGGCGTTCTGTGGATAACACACAAGTTTTCTTTGTTAATGAAAGTGTTATGGATGAATTGGCTATCTTAGCAAACAAAGATACCTATCAATTTAGATACGATTTAGCTAAGGACAATCGGGTAAAGAATGTCCTAAAAAAAGTGGCTGAACGCTCTAAATGGGGAACCCCACTTCCGAAAGGCTGGGGGCGTGGAATCGCTGTTTTTGTTGGATATAGCGCTTATATCGCTCATGTTATCGAAGTTTCTGTATCAGAAAATGGAAAAGTGAAAATTCAAAAGATTTATGCTGTTGTAGATCCAGGTTTGGGTATTAACCCCGAAAATATAAAAAACCAAATTATGGGAGCCGCCATCGATGGATTATCAACTGCTCTGCTTTCTGAAATTACAGTAAAAAATGGTCAGATAGAGCAGAGCGGATTCCACAATTTCCGATGGTTAACTATGGAAGATGCACCCGAATTTGATATTGAAGTGCTACAAACATCCAGCACTCCTTCGGGTATGGGCGAAGTTGGTTTCCCATCTGTAACCCCTGCACTTTGCAATGCAATTTACGATGCTACCGGGGTGAGGATTCGCAAACTGCCTATAAAAAACGTTAACTTAACTGGAATAAAGGAAAAAAAAACTATAGATGATTCGGTGGATTTTCAGGCTTATCCTAATCCATTTAGTTCAATTGTGAATGTAGAGATAAAACTTAGAGATTATTCCGACAGCAAAGTAGAGATTGAAATCTATGATGTGATAGGAAATCGAATAGACAAAGCAACAGTGTTGAGCGACATAAACGATTTTAAAGCTATCTTCGATTTGTCCAATCAACCTGCTGGAACCTATTCAGTTCAATTCAAGAAAGGAAGCAAAGGCTATATTTTCCCAATAATAAAGATTG
>CAYOPF010000029.1:0-24761 GCA_964405755.1 uncultured Chloroherpeton sp. | reverse complement strand
TAATAATGACATCAAACTTTGGTACTGATTTGATTCAACAAAGATTTATCACAGTGCAGGAAGATGATTACGACGAAATTTACACTTCGGTGCAAAACGAAATCTTACAATTATTACGAAAAAATTTCAAACCAGAGTTTTTAAACAGAATTGATGAAATAATATTATTTAAACCCTTGACCAAAGACGAGATTAAACAAATTGTAAGAAACCAATTAGAAAAATTAATTAAAAAATTACAACAAAATAAAATTGAATTATCAATTAGTAACGAAGTTTATGAAAAAATATCCGAAATGGGCTATGATCCCAATTTTGGAGCACGCCCGTTGAAACGAGTTATTCAAAAAAGTATTACAGATAAGCTAGCTTTAAGTTTACTAAGCAATAACATTGGCGAGGGAGACAAATTAGATCTCTCACTCGACAGCAATGGAGATTTCAATTTTGTTCGAAACTAATTTATTTCAATTTTTTTTGTTAATTTTAAGTTTATTAAAAGTAAATATATAAAGAATGTATTACGCAATGCCATTAACGCAAAGACTAAGAAAAAATGTAAAGTCTTTGTCGCACAAAAACTTTCGGGATGATAATTCGATTTTTTTAGTCGAAGGCGAAAAGTTGTGCTCAGAACTAATTAAAAGCAGTATTGTACCAGAATGTGTTGTAATAAAAGATATGCCTTCGTTGGAAGTTATCAATTTATTAGATCAGTTCGCCGAAAAAGCAGTACCAATCTACACAACACCCAAGCATGTTTTCGACCAGATGACAGATGCCAAAACCCCCCAGAATATAGTTGCAGTTGTCCATAAAATACCAATGAATATCGACTACAATCAACCTTTTGTTGCATTAGATAATATTCAGGATCCCGGAAATGTAGGTACTATTGTCCGTACAGCCGAATGGTTTGGCATAAACCAAATAATCTTGGGGAATAATTCTGCTGATATATTTAATCCAAAAGTAGTAAGAAGCACAATGGGTTCAGTATTCAGAATTAATTTTTTCGAAACAGAGGATCTGTCCGATTTCCTAAAAACTAACTATAAAATGTTCAAAATCTTTGGCGCATCTTTGCAATCTGAGAGCAAACTGGAAAGTGTCAAAGTTCCTAAAAACTTTGGTTTAGTATTTGGAAATGAATCAAGAGGTATTTCTCCGGAAGTTGCCTCAGTTCTGACAAGCGAATTTATAATTGAAGGATTTAGCGAAACTGAATCCCTTAATGTTGCGGTTAGTGTGGGTATAGCTCTTTACCATTTTACAAAAAAGTAACTGTCATATAATCAAAAGGTTATTAAAAATGTCTTCGATAAATGAAATTTGGGAGTTGATAGGTTTAAGATATAAATCCCACCCATGGCATGGCATTTCTATTGGTGAACAATCACCCGACTTTGTTAACTGTTTTATAGAAGTTATTCCTGGCGATACCGTAAAATACGAGTTGGACAAAATAACGGGTTATCTCAAGGTTGATCGGCCTCAGAAGTTTTCATCATTGGTTCCAGCATTATATGGATTCATTCCTCAAACCTATTGCGATAAACTTGTCGCATATCAATGCGTAAAAAAAACTGGTCGTAAAGATATTGTTGGGGACAAAGATCCACTTGATGTGTTGGTTTTAACCGAGCGACAGATAAATCATGGCAACATTATTGTTCAGGCAAAACCTATTGGTGGATTTCGAATGATAGATGGAGGCGAAGCAGATGATAAGATTATTGCAATTCTAAAGCAAGATGAAGTTTACAACAATTGGAATGATGTAACCGACCTACCCGAGGCTCTACTTCATAGATTGGAGCACTATTTTTTAACTTACAAGGATATGCCTGGATTGGAGAAAAGCAGATGCGAAATTACCGCTATTTATGGTAGGGAAGAAGCTCTTGAAGTTATAAATCTAAGTCGCGAAGATTACATAGAAAAATTTGGCAAAATAGAGACTAGATTATCAGTAGCGGCGTTCGAAGCATTTGGTCTTGGCCAAAGTATTAGTAATAGAAACAAAAAATAAAACCTTTTATTTTTTACTTAAACATTTTTTAGATAATAAAAAAACTGGCTCAAAAATTAGAGCCAGTTTTTTTTTCGTTTAAGTTGATTGATTATTTAACTATTACAACTTGTTTAATAGATGATTGATTTCCATTGTTTACTTTAACAAAGTAAGTTCCGTTGGAAACTTTATTTGTAATGTCAAGTGTATAGTTGTTCAATCCAGTAGTTGCATTAACAGTAACCGAGTAAACTATTCTTCCAGTCATATCGAGAATGGAAATATCCATCTTGCTTTCGATCTCCGAATCGAATGACAAGAAAATATCGTGTTTTACTGGATTTGGTGTGATTTGGAGATTAAATGGATTAGATTCAGTAACACTTGTCACCCCACCAGCTTTTTCGACGATTATCTGTGCAATGGTTGATTTGGTTGCGCCACAGATATTGGTAGCTTCGCAGAAATAAAATCCTGTCATACCTAATTCGGCAGATTGAACTTCATAAGTTCTATCAGTAGCACCTGCTATCTTGCTATCATCTTTGTACCATTGATAAGTAAACGGTTCTGTTCCACTAACTTCGACATTCAAGGTTAATTTTTCGCCTTCTTTGATTGTTTTGTCGGTTGGTTGTAAATCGAATGTTGGGATCAAATCAACAATAAGATTGGCTTCATTGCTCATTCTTTCGTTTCCACTAACTGGTGCAGTAGCCTTAACCTGATATTTTCCTTGGTCAGCAGGGATAACACCTGTAATAACTAGTTCGCTAGTTTGGCTGCCGGTAATTCTTGCGTCATCAGCTAATAATACTCCATCTTTATACCATTGATAATTTACCATTTCATTGCTTCCAGGTACATAAGCGTTAACCTTGAAGTTTGCATTAGCTGTAAAACATGCGTTTAAATCATCTGGTTGATCCAAGAAAACAACTTCACCTGTTTCTACATCCAAGTAAATTGGTTTTGAGCGAATTGTTCCGCATTGACCTTGAACTTCTATAAAGTAATAATCGTTAGATTCAGCATTAAAGTGTTTGTCTTCCAACATAGTAATTGTCATAATTGGAGATCTGGTATTAGCATAGTTTTCGTTATCCATAAGCTGAACATCTTTTCCATCAATATTACGGAACCATTGATAGCGATGTTGGAAAAATGGAGGTGTAATACCCTTGGTATGAGCTTCGATCTCTAAGAACGCTGTTCCTCCAATTGGTGCTTTAATCCTATTTGGTTGGCGAACGATTTCAGTTGGTCGTAATGTATAAACTAAGACTTCCTCGGTCATTTTGCCATATTGAGTATTTGCTGGTCCATATACCAAGCAACTATAACTACCGGAAGTTTCATAAGTTATAGTTTGGAATTTATAAACTGCTTCTGTAGCACCTGGAATTACAACACCGTTTTTGTACCATTGATATTTTGGTTTTGCTCCGTAAGTGATGCGAGCAGCAATTTCTAATTGCTTGCCAGTTTCACCATTGCACGCCAATAATGTCTGTGGTTGTTGAGTGATTGTTAATTCAAGGTCAATACTCGAGTAACCTAAATAATAGAAACCGTCTCTCTTAATTCCAGCATAATCATATAATTCAAATTCATCACCAATTCCTAATGGAGCATAAGTAACGATATTGTCATTAAATTGATTCAAGTAATAAGTTCCATCATCTCTTAGTTCAATACTTGCACTAGAGGAAGTATTATCCGATGTTGAAAGTATCCACGAAGTCAAGTCTGTATTATTTGTTGTACCTTTGGTAAACAAGTTATTATTTGATGATTGAATAGTCGAAGCATTAATAAGCGCAGAGCGACCACTACCGTTGTTCATTACTAAATTTCTGCGGAATGTGTTTGTTCCTTGATTGAATATGGTATTTGTGGCAGTACTATTACTTACTATTGTATTGTAATAGAATGCTGTATTGGTACTGTTATTAACAGTTAATGCATTAGGACCACCAGCGTAAATCATATTGTTCGCGATTAAACCGTTACTCAAAGAGGTGGTAACCATACCTGATGATGTTGTATTTCCGCTGATATATACACGATTGTAATTAACGATGTTATTACTACCACTTACTGAAATGCCAGAAACTGTGTAAGTGCCAGTAGTTAAATTCATAGTATTCCAATTGATTTTTGATGATTTGGAATTCAACACAATACCCGAAACCATATTTGCGCTTGCAATAGTATTCTTTTCTATTAATGAACCAGAATAGGTAGGTGCATTAATCATTATGACTGCATTTGCAGTAGTTGTTGCAGAAAAATTGGTAAAGTTGTTGTTCGATATCAATGCATCACTTTGAAGCCACAGACCACCTGTTCCAGGAGTTGTTGTTCCAACAAAATCATTGTTTGCAATTTCTAAGCTAAAAAGACCTTGAATTTTGTTATCTTTATCAGATTTTGGTTGGGCAATCCCACCTGCTTGCATATTGTGATATACCCCATAACCATTGTAATTGTTGAACTTATTGCCACTCAACATAAAGTTTGGTTTTGAATAAGTTAAGAAGTAAATTCCATGGGAACCAAAATTGAAAATGTTGTTCTTAAATATAGCATTGTAAATAGCTGTAAGGTTAACTAATGCAAAATTTTCATTTTGTGTTGGATTTGCAACGCCATTAAGAATTAAATTTTCGAAAGTGAGGTTCTCCGAGCCACTTGCCCAAATTGCATTAGCTCCAATAGCAATACCTTTACGGACATTTACTGTTAAGTTTTTCAAAGTAATATTGTCCAATCCGGTAATTCCAATTGCCCAATTGCTTGAATTGGTAGTAGCATCGATAACCACATCTGCTTTATTTCCAGTCGAAGATTGGAAAGTGAAAGTGTTAATATTGTGAGAACAATCATTAATAGCCACTTGTTCGTAATATGTACCTGGAGTTATACTGAATATAAGTTCGCCATTACCTAAAACACCGCCAGCAGTTAGATAGGTAGTTGCACCATTAATAGTTGCAAAATGTGCACTGCTGCCACCAATGACATAAGTTCCAGGTACTAATGATGGAGCTTTATTAGTTGTATATTTATCATTGTTTGTAATAGGATCTGGGATGCCATTTGGATTTTTGGTTTCTGCTATTATTTCGAAAGGAGTCAATGGCGTTTTATAATAAAAGTTATATTGACCAACAACAACATCAGTAGTTTGATTTTCTTGTAAAGTGCCTGTCCAACGCCTTGTCCCCATTTTAACGCCATCGATATACCAATCGATATCAACTAATGTTAATGGTTTGCGAGCGTAATTCTTGATTGTTACAGCAATATCCCGAGAACCAGTACCGAAACTGCCAGAAGGTTGCGAAACTGCTATCGGTCCGGCATCTTCGGTAACAGGACTTGTATTAATAGTTCTTGAATTGTTTGTATAGTTTATTTCGGGTAATCCTGTACCATAACCTAATGCATTTGTTATCGAAACATCAATTTTGAACGGATTGAACGGACCTCCAGCAGGATAAACAAAATCGTGCGTTCCTATGGTAATTTGTGTTGTACTACCTTTAGTTAATCGTCCAGACCAGTTGTATGGAGTTTTTGCAACACCATTAACAGACCAGTTAATTGTGCAACTTCCTAAGTCGCCGTCACTGTAATTACCTAGAACCATCGATACAGGGTAAGTACCTTCGGTATATGGATAAGTTGGAGGAATAATGTTATCAACCGATGCATCAGGAGCTGGTGGTATGACGTCAACGGTGTAATCTTCGATTTCGCCATAATAGTCATCACCACATGGTTGTGTGTAGTAATAATAATTCAATCTTACTCTCATTCTGGTATTTCCTGCCTTTGCAGTAGTTGGCACTTTGACAGTACCTTCAAAACTGTACCCATAGTCGTAGCTGTAAATATCGAATCTTTCTCCAGAATCATCAAAGTCACAATCTTGATTCCAGTCGAAAAAGACAGCTACCTGGAAGTAATAATCCCAATATTCACCAGTGTTATACACAGTAATACTGTAAGAATCACCAGGTTTTAGACTAGTGGATAGTTCGGTATAATCAGCAACATCACTTTGCCAGTCGGATTTATTCTGGATGTCGCCAAAAAATACTCCACCAATTCCACCATATTGATAATATGTACTAGCAGAGCAATATGTACATTGTGCTTTGGATTGGATCGAAAATCCTACAAACAGAACCATAACAACTAATATTGTTGTAATAGCTGATTTTAGGTTGTAATGCTTTTTCATTAAAAAACCTCATAAATTAATAATAATTTTACTTTTCATTAACACAAATATACGAAATTATTAATAATAGTTATCTATCTAGAGATTTTAAAATTTCTTTACTTATACTATTTTTAAACAAATAAATGACTGGAAGTAACGATAAATACTACATATTGTCGACAAATTCGCCGATGTAATTGATATTACTACAATTCTACGATTTCTTTAATTATATTCAGTTGTAAGCGAGAAGATAGAAAAATTTAAGGGAATTATTAATGATAATAAGAAATCTTCTTAATTTGCGTTTTTTATATTTGAAATTCAAATGAAAAAAGTATTACTATTATTGGCAAATGGATTCGAAACCTATGAAGCAAGCGGATTTATCGATGTAATTAGCTGGAATTATATTGATGGGGACTGCTCTACTCAATTATTTACTTGCGGATTGACCAAGGAAGTAGCAACTTCTTTTGGTCAGAAATTTATTGTAGATTTTTTATTGAGTGAAGTAAATGTCGACGAATTCGATGCACTTGCAATTCCTGGGGGTTTTGTTGAGTATAATTTTTATGATGACGCTTATAGTTCAGAGTTTACAGAAGTAATTATAAAATTCAACATACAAAATAAACCAATTGCTTCGGTATGTGTTGGTTCTCTTGCAATTGGTAAAAGTGGCGTTCTAAATGGAAGAAAAGGTACAACTTATAGTAAAAAAGCTATAAGACAGGACACACTGAGAAGTTTTGGGGTGGAAGTATTGAACCAGCCAATAGTTACCGACGGAAACATTATTACTTCTTGGGATCCATCGACAGCAATTGACGTTGCATTTTTATTGTTAGAAAAACTAACTACGAAAGATAATGCAAATTTTGTCCGATCTATTATGGGATTTGACCGGAAATAAAGTAAATAGCAATTATAAATTAATAATAATGGTGTGTTATGAAAAAATTTTTCTCGATTTTATGTTTAATTTTTATTCTTATTAGTTCGCTATCAGCGCAAAAGATAGTAGTGGCACAAGATTATGGTAAATTTTATGATGGATTGGCTCCAATTCTTTTAGATAATAAATGGGGATTTATCGATATTGACGGAAATGTGGTTATACCACCCAAGTTTATTTGCTATGTGGGTAATTATGGCTCTAAACCTCGTTTTAGCGAAGGGCTAACAGCAATAGTCGATCCAGAAACCGAAAGAGTAGGGTTTATTAATAAAAAAGGTGAGATAGTAATTAAACCACAATTTTACTCTGCTTACACATTTAATGAGGACGTTGCAATTGTTGGAACTCAGAATGACCATGTAATAATTGATAAAACAGGTAAAATCCTTGCAGAAAAGTTCGTTGCTATTAACGGATATTATTCTCATTTTTGTCATAATCGTGCAATATGCCAAAAGGAATTTAAATATGGATTTATCAATAAGAATGGGAAATTTGTAGTTGAACCAAAATACGACGAAGTAAGATTATTCTCCAATGGTCTGGCAGGAGTAAAACTCAATGATAAATGGGGCTTTATAGATACAAATGGAGCAATGAAAATTCAACCAAAGTACGAAAATGAACCTTGGCCATTCAATAGTAACAGAACTTTTATTGAGGCTACAAATAATAAATGGGGTATTATCGACACCGCAGGTAAATTACTTGTTGAACCAATTTATAGTGAGGTTTATGGTTTCAATAATGGGTTTGCAGTCGTCAGCATTATGGATGAAAAATTCAATAGTACTTATTCGATTATTGATGTTGATGGTAAAACAATAAAATCCTTTCCAAAATCGAGTAATTCAGCTCAGAATGTTACGTTCATTAGTGGATTCGAAGGCGAAGGTGCTCTGGCAATAGCGATGAAAGGCGGAAAATATGGGATGATTGATACAAAAGGTAATACAGCTGTAAATTTTTTATTTCGAATTTTGCAGCCCATTAATAATGGAAGAGCTTATTTCGAGAGATTCGACGAGAAAACACGGAAAATTATAAGCGGATTTATCGACAAAGCAGGAAAAGAAATTATTCATTTCCAGGAGCCACAGTTTTAACTATTTCTCGACTTAGAGTTTGTATGAGAGTTTTTTTAATGCATCCAATTCATTGGGTGTGAGTGATTCTATTCCTCTTTCGGAAATTTTATCCAATATCACATTCAATAATTGTTCATTTGACTCCGAATCCTCGGATACAATTAGTTTGTTGGTTTTTGCCAACTTTTCAAATCTATTACCAAATGGTTGTATTTTTGGTTGTTCAGGCTCGGCTGAATGAGGAACTAATGATGATTCTAATGTTTGAACAGATTCCCGTGCCTTAGTGAGCAGTTGTTTGATTTCGTTTATCGAGCGTATTCTGCGTTTTGGAAGGAAATAGTTGTTGTAGAAATATATTTGTAAGTAAAAAATTATTGCTATTGTAAAACCAAAAACTATTGGTGCAACAAGGGTAACAATTGCTAAATGATTTCCTTCGATAAATATTGGTATTGAAAATGTTAAATATGCTAATGCAATTATCAGATTGATGTGCGATACTTTGATAACTGGTAAACGTCCGAAAACAAATCGTTCTTTGGAATAGAGAAAAGATACAACAACTAATATGAATGTGCTTATAGATGTTAAACCTTTAAAATTTATATCCCAATCCCAAAACACAAGGGTAAAGAGAGCTCCTTGGAGAATAGTGAAAAGTGCAAAGAAAATTGGAAAGAACCATTTTCGATATATTGACTGAAGTAGTGGATAATATAGTAAAAATATTATGCTAAACAACAAAAAGTTAACGATAGAATTCTCGGCTAATGGAAAAGTAAGAAGCGTCCATAAACTATTGGATTGCAATAATACTTTGGGGTTAAGTGCAAGAATGGAATTGATTTCCAACTTGAAAATATTATTCAATACGATAAATATTGCTAAAGGCAGAAATAGGTAAAATCCAATATTTTTCTTAAAAAAGGATAACAAATTTTAAAATCCTATAACATAACTAATATTAAAACAATCAAATAGATGAAAAAGTTACAAAAAACTAACTTAACGAATCAATCAATTTATCTACTTTTTCGATTGTCATATTTTCGTAGTAATCCTCATTTACAGCAATCATAGGTGCTCCACCGCAAGCTCCCATACATTCTACCTCTTCGAGAGAATATAAACCATCGTCGGTTTTTTCCATATTTCCAATTGCTAATTTATCCTGAAGATGTAACCAAATATTCTCTCCACCTCGAAGCATACAAGAAACATTTGTGCATATCTGTATGTGGTATTTTCCCATCGGCTTTTTGAAATACATAGTATAGAAACGCACTACCCCTTCCACATGGGATGGAGGAAGGTGCAATAATTCAGCTACATAAGCTATTACTTCGTCGGAAAACCAACCGAACTTTTTCTGTGCCAACCACAGCACTCCCATTAAAGCTGCTTGCTCTGTGGGGTATTTAGCTTTTATTTTATCAACTTCTTGTAGTTCTAATTCGGTGAATTTAATTTCCATGATTATATATTTTTAATAAATTACAAATATAACAATAATATGTAATAGTCAATATTAAAAAAATAAATAAACCAAAAATATTCTAATCTAAATTGTTATTTAATCATTATTACTTTTTGTGAAGTCATTTTATCCTTCGACAAAATGACAACAGTATATTGACCGTTGTTCATGTTGGATAAATCTAATGTTAGATTGCTTGGAACGACATCCTGCAATTTAATTACTATTGTGCCGCTTGCATCGTAAACCATTACTGTCGAATTTTCGTTAATTTCATTCTTCAATGTTACTTTTCCAAGAGTTGGATTTGGGTAAAGTAAGTTCTTAATTTTGTTGGATACAATAGATACCACTGGTGGAATGCTACATAGAAGTGGTGTACCTTTTGTTCCATCATAGTAACAAATAGCCATATTTTCTTGAGAAACATAAGCAACAGCAGCCCATTGCATTAGTTGCCCTCCTGCTCCAGGAATAGGATTATCTGCATAAATTAAGTTGAATTGTTTCACCTGGATGTGGGCGGAATTGATTTCGACGAATTGCACAAATTCTTTGTTGTTGGAAATAGCTTCCCCAATAACAGAGGAATTTACCCAGTTTTCGTTAGGTATCGAGGCAAGCATCTGGTAATCTGCTTGCTCGTCGGTCTGATACATATAATCCCAAGTGCTATCCATTTTCATAGTTATGTACATGTGTCCCAAATGGTCGGATGTGTCCTTGCTTTTACATAAAAATATCCAAAAATTTGATTGACCTGTCATCATATCAACTTCGGAGCCAGTACCAGCTTGAATACCCATAACATAAGCTAATTCATAATTTTCGAGGATGTTTGTTTTTTTTAAGTAATCAAACCCTTCTTTTGCAGTTGTCAATTTCAACTCTTGAGAATACAAACTGATTGAAAATAAAACAAATAAAGAAATAAGTAGTAGTTTTTTCATTTTTATACCTTTTTGTTTGGATTTAAAACGATGAATTTGTTAAAAGATTATTAAATATATTTACATTCTTTCGGGAGCAGTTATTCCGAGTACCTTCAAACCATTAGCCATAATGGATTTAGTGGTGTTGAGCAACATTATTCTTTTATTCATAATTTCGGGCGACTCGCCAATTATTCGGCAATTATGATAGAACAAATGGAACTCGCTTGCTAAATCGTGTAAGTAATCTGCTAAAATATGGGGTTCGTAATTTCGCGCTGCATTGCCTATGTATTCGGGATATTCAGTGATTTTCTTGATTAAACTAAGCTCATTTGTGTGGTCGAAATATTCAATTTCCTCGCTTAAAATAATCTCAACTTCAATTTTTGCTAAAATAGAGCACATACGAGCATGAGCATATTGCAAATAAAAGACAGGGTTCTTTTCGCTTTGTTCCTTGGCCAATGCTAAATCGAATTCCAAATGGGTGTTCACTCCTCGCATAAGGAAGAAGAATCTTACAACATCGGCTCCTACTTCGTCGATTAACTCATCCAATGTATAACTTTTGCCTGAACGTTTGGACATCTTTACCTGTTGACCATTTTCGGTAAGTGTTACGAATTGATGAATAACTACTTTCACTTGATTATCGTCGAAACCAAGAGCTCGAATTGCAGCTAAAACATCTGGAACTGTTGCAATGTGGTCTGCTCCAAAAATATCTACAATGTTATCGAAGGCTCTTAAAAACTTTTCTCGATGGTATGCAATATCGGGCAACCGATAGGTTGGTTCACCAGTAGATTTTACGATTACTCTGTCTTGATCCAAGCCCAAATCTGAGAACTTCATCCATAATGCACCATCTTTTTCGTAGGATAATCCTCTTTGCTTCAATTCTTCGAGTAAATTATCTATCTTACCGCTTTCATACAAAGTGTTTTCGTTATAGTACTCATCTTGAGAAATCTTCAGTTTATTCAACGTATCTTTAATTTTAGCAAAGTTCCAGTTTTCGGCAAATTTCTGAATTTTGAATAATGATTCCTCATTGTTTTCGATTGGCTCATTTGCGTTTTGTGCAAGATAATCCTTGGCTATATCGAGAATGTATTCGCCAAAATATCCATCCTGTGGCATTTCGTAGTTAGGTTCGTCCGTTAATTGCTTAATTCTTGCATAGACAGAATTAGCAAGGTTGCGCATTTGATTACCGGCGTTATTAAAGTAATATTCGCGAGTAACACCGTAGCCAATCATTTCGAGTAGATTTGCAATTGTATCGCCAATTACAGCATTTCGCCCATGCCCTAAGTGCAACAACCCTGTGGGATTGGCACTCACATATTCTACGTTGGCAGTTTCACATAATCTTGTTGATCGTCCAAAATCATTTCGATTCTTATAAATTTCTAATAATGTTTTTGTAAAAAATATCGATGTAAGTTTAAAATTAATAAATCCTGCGCCTGCTATTTCAATTTTTTCGATAAGCTCGCTATCGAAATCAATTTTATCAATAATTTGTTGAGCAATTTCGCGTGGAGCTTTACTCAATATCTTAGTTAATTGCATTGCAACATTTGTGGAGGCATCTCCAAATTGTTGATTTTTGGGAATATCGACTATAATATTAACATCTGGAAAATTATTGGTAGCTAATGATTTTCTTACTAAAACTTGGATAAATTGCTTAATCATTTCTAACTACACAATAGGGGCTAAAAATAAATTCTTCAGATTTTGTTTGTCGTAATTAACTGCTTCGGAATCTTCGTTGAGAGTTAAAAATTTGGCATCAGACCAAAGTTTTTCTATTCTGTAATAATTCCTTGCTTTTTCGCTCATAATATTGACAACTACATCAAAATAATCAAGAACAGCCCATTCGGTAGAATCCAGTCCTTCGTATCTGGGCATGCTTATGTCGAATTGCTTTATAGAATAATAAATTTCTTCGAATACAGCTTTGTTTTGTGATGGATTATTTGTAGTGCAGATAACAAAAAAATCTGCAGGGGCAGAATCAATCTTTCGTAAGTCGAGGATTAAAATATCTGTTGCTAATTTACTTTGAGCTATTTTTGCTATGGTAATAGCAAGTGAGCGCGATGTACGTGGTTTGGTTAGTTTTATCAATTCTTTCCGCTATTGTTTTACAAAAATTGAAATAAATACAAAATTACAAACGTTATTGGATTAAAAAAATTATTATAAGATAAAATCTTTTAATTTTGAATTATAATGAATTTGCGAAAAAGGAAAAAATATGGCAAAACAAAATTCTCCAAAACTGGCAGAAAATCGAAAAACCAATTTAAACCTAACAAAGGATATAAACTTAGAGTTACCCAAATTATTGGATAATAATTGGTTATATGTAATTTTGATATTTGTGCTTACATTCATTTTCTTTGGTGCAGGAATATTCGGAAATGGATTTAATGCATCTGATACTATTGCATCCGAAAGTTTTCGGAAATATTTGGAACAAGCGAGTAAAAACGGCGAATTCCCATTGTGGATTCCCTATATATTCAGTGGTATGCCTGCTTTTTCGGGATTTGTTGCCCATGGCGAGAGAATATGGGATTTTCTTTCTTTGATTTACTTTAAGTTTATGGAACTTTTCCGATTCTTGTTTGGCAACGACGAAGCAAGGGTAGCAATGCACTATGTAGTTTATGGCATTGGTATTTACTTACTTATGTTGCAGAAAAAAACTAATAAATTAATAGCTGGCTTCACGAGTATTGCTGCTGTTTTTTCGACTGGTATTGTAATATGGCTTATGATAGGACATAACACAAAACCCGTCGTATTTGCTCTATATCCTTGGATATTTTTGTTTATGGAAAAGTTAAAGGAAAAATTTTCACTAATATATATTGCTTTGATTGTTATTGCAGCGCATATAATGCTGGAAGCGACCCACGTACAAATGATTTTTTACTCAGGTATGGCTTTTGGCTTGTATTTGCTCTACAATCTTATTGGAGTTCTTGTTAAGAAACAGACCTTGAAAAGTTTTCTTACACCTGCAATTGTTCTTGTAATAGGTTTTGGAATTGCATTTTTATTGTCTGCCGATAAATATCTATCAGTGCAAGATTACACGCCTTATTCCACACGTGGTTCGGCACCATTGCTACAAGATGGTCAACAGGAAAAAGTTACCAAAGATGGAGGACACGACTATAATTATGCCACACAGTGGTCTTTTTCGCCTGGTGAAACGTTCACTTTCTTAGTTCCAAACTATTATGGTTTTGGTAAAATGAAATATAGCGGTCCTGAAACTAGTGGCCAGGAGATGAAAATTCCTACTTATTGGGGTCAGAAACCATTCGAGGATGCTGCTCCTTATGCTGGTATTATTGTGTTATTGCTTGCTATAGTTGGGGTTGTCCTAAACCGTAAGGATTTATTTGTCCAATTTTTAACGGTACTTTCGGTTTTTGCACTAATTCTTTCTTTTGGTTACACTCTGCCAGTTCTATACGACTTTTTCTACTACAATGTGCCGTTTTTCAATAAGTTCCGAGCACCCTCGATGGTATTGGCATTAGTCCATTTTGCGTTGCCGATATTGGCAGGATTTGGGTTGTCGAGTATAATTTCCTTAGCGAAGAAAAATCCAGAGAAAGCACGTAAACTTGCACTAAATCTTGTTTACGGTTCCGTTGGTTTTTTAGTTTTAGGGTTTGTTTTTGCTGGATTGTTCAAGGATAGTTACATAAGTGCAGTAGCATCCTCGCAAAGTTTTCGATTGCCAGAGCAGTTCCGTGAATTTGTTTTCGATAATATGATTTCCGACTGGTATATAAATGCATTCTTGTTGATTGTTGCCATGTTGGTGATTTATATGCTAGTATTAAGAAAAATTTCGTTCGTGCCAACAATTATAGCTTTAATTGTGATCGTACTATTCGATTTATGGCGAGTTGGCTGGCGTCCGATGGAAGTTGCAGAACAAAAGCTAACGCAAGCCTATTTCCAAAGTGACGATGCAATAGAATTTATTAAACAGGATAAATCAATTTTTCGTGTAGCCGATTTTGCCTCGCCATCGCCCAATATTGCAGCATACCACTTACTTCAAAATGTTAATGGTTATCACGCCGCTAAGCTTCGTGTATATCAAGATATGTTGGATGCAACTGCTCAAGGAAGTACAAATAATGTTTCAAGTCCATTTATGTGGAATTTGCTCAATGTTAAATATATTATAGCAAAAGAGGACTTTGGGATCCAACCTGTTTATCAATCCCAAACAACGGGAATAAAAGTATATTATAATGCTGGTATGTTGCCAAGAGCCTTCTTTGTGGATAGTGCAGTCAAATCCACTCCAAAGGAAATATTGACACACTTGAAAAATTCAGATTTCGACCCACGAAAAATTGCATTTTATCATAATGAAGATAATTTGCAAGTTATGCCAGCAGATACAACTTCAATTGCAGAATTGCAACAGTTTAAAAATGAGTATATTCAGTTTAAAGTTCGTTCTAATGGCAATCAATTACTGGTTATATCCGAAGTTTATTATCCCGAATGGAAGGCCTATTTGGATGGAAAAGAAGTTCCGATTCACCAAGTCAATTATTTGCTGCGAGGTGTTATTGTGCCCAAAGGTGAGCACAAGCTCGAACTAAAGTACGAATCAAAATCATTCGAAACTGGAAGAACTCTTAGCTTATCGTTCAACATAATCGTAACTATTATGTTGGCACTGGGAATTTACTTAGAAGTGAAAAAACGAAATTAGATCAATGAAGAATACAAATACATTCTCCATATATCTTTTTAATAAAATTAGTTGATTATCGGTTTTATAGCCTTAAATTCATTGATTTTTTTATATCTCACTTTGTTTTTGTAGAGACTGTATCTCATTCGGTCGGGAATGTTGTATAGCAGTAATTTTGGTTTTCTTGTTTTCAAGTAATTCAATAAACCAAAATCGTCCCAATTTGGTTTGCAATTCTTTTTGCTAATCAGGATTTGTACATTTTTTACTTTGTTATAAATTAAATACGAATTTGCCCTTTCATAAACAATAGTATTGGGTTCTGATTGGGTATATAGCTTTATAATGAAAATAGAAGTAAAAAATACTACAACAACTAACCTGAAAAGCAACCTTCTGGGTGAATTGGAGAGGAAAAGATAAACAAGTATCGCACTTGTTATTAATGCAACTGAAATAACATTTTCACCTGCTAAATGAGAAAAAGGCAATTCTGCAGCATAATGAGTTATAATTGTTGCAATCTCAATTGATAATTGCGAAGTATTGGCAAATAAATGTCCTAAGGGCAGAAATATATACGAAGAAACTAAAGCAACTATTCCAAATACCTGACCAAACAACATAAATGGAATCACAACTAAGTTTGCCAATGGAGATATAATCGAGTAGATACCGAAATAATAGGCAACAATTGGCGACACTACTGCAGATGCCGCAAGCGACACAGCTAAACTGTTGGCAATCTTCTTAGTAAATTCGGTTTTATCCATTTTGAAAAATGAATGAAAGAACTCACGAAAAGGAGTATATAACAAAAAAATTCCCGAAATTGCAGCAATCGACATCTGAAAGCCCACAGAATATAAACTGGATGGATTGAATGCAGATACCAATAATATAGTAGTTGCAATAATATTTATTGGATTTGCTTTTCGTTGCATTAACAATGTAAAAAGAAATAGAATTATCATGATTCCTGCGCGAACTGCCGATGGCTGAAAATCCACTAAATAAATATATCCAGATAAAGATATGGAAATCAAAATAAATTTTACTTTTTCATTCCGAAAAAATGAAAACAACCAAAACAGAATACCAGCTATTATTCCAACGTGAAAACCACTTACTGCAAGAATATGGGCAACACCTGTTACAGCAAATTCCTGTCGGGTATTGCGATTAATTTCCGATTTATCCCCAAGCAAAATTGCCTTTACAATTCCTGAAGTCGATTTTGAATATAATTGGTCAATACGATTGAATAACGATTTTTTGGTTTGCTCTCTTGCATTATCGGGACGGTTAATGTTAATCAGTGCAATTTTATTCGAAAAACCGGATGCAGTGAATTCGCACTCCATATTTCTTAGGTAGTTCAGTTCATTGAATTCATTGGGTAAGTTTGCTTTGTTAGGTTTACGAAACTCGATTGCACCCGATATGAGATCTTTGTTATCAACATTATTAATTTGTCGATATTTTGAGTTTATTATAGTTAATAAAAATCTTGTGCTTCTTATTAGATGCCATTCATCATTAAGAATTTTTCCATCTATAATTACTCGAGATAATTTTGGCTTTAGAGTAATAACTTTGGAAACATTTCCATAAAAATATCCGTTATGCAATGTATTGCAATTGCTTTTGTTTAAATAATCTAAATGCTGAGTTCGGATAGAGGTAAAAAATCCAAACAAAAAGGCAAAGTAGATAAATAGAGGCATTTTGCTCCTAATAATCAATGAAATTGTTAGCATTGCAATTAAGAAAAATAATGAAAAACTAATCAAGCCAAAAAGCGAAAAAGTAACGAGTTTGCCAAAAATAAACCCAATAATTGCAAAGCTAAGAATTTTAAGCGATGGTGAACGTCTAAACATCATCAATAGTAAAAGCAAATAAATTCTAAATTAGAAAAAAAATAGATAATTTGCATATTTTGTAATTAACAAAACAGAATTATGTGTGGAATAATAGGATATATTGGAAAAAAAGATATCGTACCTCTATTAATTACAGGATTGAAGCGAATGGAATACCGTGGCTACGATTCGGCTGGTTTATCTGTGATGGATAACTCATCCGAAATTCGCTCTGTTAAGAAAAAGGGTCGGGTTAATGATTTGGAAATGGCTTCGATGGATTTGAATGTAAACGGTGTTATTGGAATTGCCCATACTCGTTGGGCTACCCATGGTTATCCAAACGACATCAATGCCCATCCCCATTTCGATACCAAAATGAATATCTCGTTAGTACATAATGGTATTATTGAAAATTATTCAATTATTAAACAAAAGCTTATACAGGAAGGTTACACATTTCGGTCAGATACGGATACCGAAGTTCTGGCAGTATTAATCGAAAGGTTTTACGACAAGGTTAAAGATTTGGAATATGCTGTTCGTTTAGCTTTGAACGAGGTGAATGGTACATTTGGAGTAGCGTTGATATCCACCTACGAACCAAACAAGATAATTACCGCTCGTCGGGGCAGCCCACTAATTTTGGGTATTGGTGACGATGAATATCTAGTTGCATCCGATGCCTCTGCAATAATTGAACATACAAAGAATGTTATCTATCTTAACGACGACGAGATGGCTATACTAACCTCCGATGGATTTATCACCAAAACAATTACCAATAAAAAAGTAACATCTGAGATTCATCAGCTAGAGTTCGATTTAGAACAAATCGAGAAAGGTGGTTTTGAGCATTTTATGCTTAAAGAAATTTTCGAGCAAACCCAAACAATTCGCGATGCGATACGAGGACGCTTGCTCGTTGATGAAGGCAACGTAAAACTTGGAGGTTTACGACAAGTTAGAGATAGAATTAGAAATGCAAAACGAATAATTATAACTGCATGCGGCACTTCCTATAATTCAGCCTTAGTTGGTGAATATTTGATTGAGCAATTAGCACACATACCAGTGGAAGTAGAGTATGCTTCGGAATTTCGCTATCGTTCTCCAATTTTGTTTGAAGACGATTTTGTGATATTTATATCCCAAAGTGGCGAAACTGCAGACACTTATGCCGCTATTCAGGAAGCCAAGCAGCGCGGGGCAACTTGTCTTGGAATTGTTAATGTTGTGGGTAGTTCGATAGCTCGGGCAACTGATGCTGGTATTTATATTCACGCAGGACCCGAAATTGGAGTGGCATCGACAAAGGCATTTACATCGCAATTAACAGTACTCACTCTATTAGCTCTATACTTAGGGCGAATGAGGAATTTATCGACAATAGAGGGAATAAAGATAGCAAAGGAATTAGAAGCATTACCCGACAAAGTGCAAATGATTTTGAATGGTGCTTCGGAAATCGAAAGGATTGCAAATGAGTATTATCAATCACGCAACTTCTTGTATCTCGGACGAGGCTACAACTTTCCAATAGCATTGGAAGGAGCTTTGAAACTGAAGGAAATTTCCTATATCCACGCCGAAGGCTATCCGGCTGCCGAAATGAAGCACGGACCTATTGCTCTTATCGACAAGGATATGCCTGTTGTTGTGGTTGCTCCCAAAGATGAAATTTACGAAAAAGTTGTATCGAACATCGAAGAAGTGAAAGCACGTGAAGGTAAAGTGATAGCAGTTACAAATTATGGAAATTCTGATTTGGACAGACTAGTGGATCATTGCATATATATTCCCGATACTCTGCCTATTCTTACTCCAATTCTTACTGTTATACCATTGCAATTACTTGCTTATTATACTGCTAGATTAATAGGACGGGATATCGATAAACCTCGAAATTTGGCCAAAAGTGTTACTGTTGAATAGTAAAGAATAGGAAAAATTCTAAAGTAGTGACTAAATTTAATAGAAATATCATTGATTTATTTAAAAAAGAAACTCTTACATTTGTATTATTTTTCCTTTTTCTATTATTTAACTCAACTTGTTTTTTGCAATCTCAGGATACAACCCTAACAATTCAACAAGCAAAAACCGACAGCATAGTCACAAAGAAAAAAGGAGATTTGGATACATTAGTTAGCACTAAGGCATTAGATTCAATTGTGTTTAAGAAAAAAGAAAATTTGTTAAAACTGTATGGAAATTCGGAACTTACTTTCCGTAAACAAAAGCTAAATTCACATTATATCGAATTGGATTTGCAAAAGGCGCTTCTAGATGCACGCCCCAAAATAGATTCGAACAACAGAATTACCAATTTCCCAATATTTAATGATAAAGGGGAAGAAATATTCGGAAAAACTATAAAATATAATTTTCGAACTCAGCAGGGGGTAATTGATTTGGGGGAAACCAAAATGAGCGAAGGATTTTATTTCGGGAATAAGATAAAAAAGATCTCGGAAAAAGAACTATACGTTCAAGATGGGTGCTATACAACTTGCGACCATCCCCACCCACACTATTACTTTGGTTCTCCAAAAATGAAAGTAGTAACAGGTGATAAAGTATTTGTAGATCCTCTAATACTTTATGTTGCTGATATGCCGGTATTTATGGTTCCATTTGGTTTTTATATTCCCAACAAAACAGGTCGGCAGTCGGGTCTGATTGTACCTGCATATTTCTTTTCGCGCGATCGTGGTGTTATTTTGGAAAATCTAGGATTTTATTGGGCGGCAAGTGATTACTGGGATATGCAATTTGGTGCTAATCTATATTCCAAAGGTGGATTTATTTTCAAAAACACAACCCGATTAGTTGTAGGCAACTATTTAAGTAGTAATTTAAATCTCCAATACGGACGCACTCGCTTCCGTCCCGACGACTCCTACAGTACCAACTGGAGTTTTGCTGGGGGTTATAACCACCAAATCGACCCAATGCAAAGTATAAACGGTAATTTTAATTTTGCATCACAGGATTTTAACCGTAATACTAAGATTAATATGCTCGACCGTATAACCCAGAATATTAGCTCAGATATAGGTTACTCCAAAACTTTCGAAAATAGTACATCATTAGGTATTTCATTCCAGAGAAACCAGAACATTATTACAAATGAATATTCGCAATCTATTCCAATCAGATATTCAATCCCAAATTTCTACCCCTTGAAGCAGATAAAAGCAATACCTCGTGATTCTTGGTTACGGGACATTTCAGTAAGTCTTTCGACCAATGGAATATATTCAAACGATTACACAAGATACATAGAACAACGGAAAATCAATGATTCAACAGCGGTTACTGATTCCATTTATCGACACAACGAAAGAAAATATATATCTTACTCGCCAAATATATCCATATCTCCGAAATTTGGCTACTTTACTTTAACTCCTTCTGTGAGTTTCGGAGCGAATACTTTCTTCCGTCGATTAACACGCGAAGTGGATAATGAGGGAAAATTTATCGATAATTACGAGAATGGATTATTTTGGGAATATTACTATAGGATGGGTGTTTCGGCATCCACTCGGCTTTACGGCATGTGGGACGATAAAAACAGACTTTTTGGGTTCATATCTCCAACTGGACTTGGTTTAATCGGGATGAGGCATACCTATAATCCTACTTTTTCTTTATCATTTTCCCCAGATTTATCTCCTGCAAAATTTGGTTTTTACTCTCAGTATTTCAATCCCCGAACACAGCAAAATGTTAAGTATTCAAGATTTTTGAACGAAGGAGGCTCCCATGCTCCAGAAAGCAAATCGCTATCTTTGAGTTATAATGATTTACATAGCTTCGAAGTAAAAGTTAAGACAAACGATTCTATTGGTGAAAAAAAACTGGAATTATTAAGAATTAACTTATCAACGGGGTACAATTTTGTTGCTGATTCTTTGAAGTTCAATCCTTTGAATTTGCAATTACGCTCCCCAGTTTTGGATTTTATGAACTTTAGCGGAAGTGCGGGATTCACTTTCTACGACGAGCAAAGTGTGGTCGATACTAATGGCAATAAACTGGGCACCCGATTTGTTGATAAATACTTGCTTGCTCAGGGCAAAGGGTTAGCCCGACTCACAAATTTCAATTTTAGTATTTCATCTTCTTTTTCGCAAGATGGATTTAGTGGTTTTGGGTTGTTCGGAACAGATTCGAAAAAAAGAAAGCAGGATACTTTATCTCCGGGCGATAGGTTTTCTCAACGCATTAATTACCAAGAGGATGAATTTGATTATTTTGCAGAGAACATCCACGGTTACGCTCCTTTGAATTTGCCTTGGAGTTTTAATTTTTCATTGAATTATTCCTACAATCAATATACGATTGATAATATAACCCGCTCGATGACTGTCAATACTTCGTTTAATTTCTCTTTAACTCCTACGTGGAGTTTTACGGCAACCACAAGTTACGATTTTATTTCGGGAGATTTATTAGCACCCTATATCACCGTTCGCAAGGATTTGCACTGCTGGGAACTTAATTTTACCTGGTCGCCATCCAAAATTAATGGCGGATTTTATCTCACTTTTGGTATCAAGGCTTCGCAACTCAAGGATTTGAAGTTGGAGAAGCGTAGCAATCCTCTTTATAGATAAATCGAAGATTAACTAAAATTTATTGGTAATTCAGACGATAATGATTATATAAGTTTATCTTTTTTTGCTATTGTTGATTTGAAATACAAAATTGAAAATATTATTAAACATTCTTTAATTCGGGCAAATTTTTGTGATACTGCCAATTTAAAACTATTGGTATTTATTCCAATTTTCTTCTTGGTGACTTTAAATGTAATGATTTCTCAAATCACAATACAAAAAGAGATATACATAAATCGCAAACCAACAAATGTGATCATTTCTGATTTCCGTAATTCAACCTATATTCCACACTCTGAATTATCCAGAATACTTAATCTTAAAACAGAGCAAAAGGAAGGACGTTTAATTCAGAAATCTTCGATGTTTCAGATAACTTTTCTGCGTGGAAGCAGTTTTGTGGTGATTAAGCATTTCGGAAAAGAACAAATAAAGCAAATGCATCTGCCTGTAATCGAAATAAACAAAATAATTTATTTGCCATTTCCAACATCTCTCACATTGCTCGACACCGCCGGTTTGATTGATGTTGTGATTGATAAACACCACAAGACGAGTAAAAACGAGCAATTGGCGACCAACGAGGAAATTCATTCAATCGAAGATTCTGAAATTCCCGAAAATATTGAACAAATCACCAAAGTGCATAATAATCTTAAAAACCGCCCAGTTAATACAGTTAGCCCGACACAGGAAATTATTCAGCCTAACAAACCTATTAATCAGCATAAAACCACTAAGAAAACGGACAAAGTTATTCACGAAGAACATCAGGAAGTTAAGATAAATACATTTCCAGAAACAAACCAAACACATAAAAAAGAAATAGTTAAACACAATAATATTGTGGAAAATCCAGAACCAACTATAATCAATAATATTAAAGATTATGAAATACTACAAATAAAATCCGACAGTAGTGAGCAAAAATACAATGGGTATAAAATACCAAAAGACCTAAAACGTAAAAGATTGCAGAAACTATTGGGACAAAATGGCATCTAATGAGTTTACAAGTTTAATCGAAATTATTTCTGATAATTTAAGTAGAATACAAAACCAGTTCAATCAATACCAGAAGGAGTATTTCCCTGAACGTTCCCCTCAATTCTTTTGTTTGGAATTGAATGGAGAGGCGGGCGAGTTAGCAAATTTAGAGAAAAAACGCTGGAAGGGACGAGAAGTGAGTGACGAAAAGATAGCAGACGAAGCCGCCGATGTGTTGATTGCATTAATGAACTATGCAAATTCGAGAAATATTAATTTGGAGAAAGCAGTCCAAAATAAGCTGAAAATTATCGAATCTATTCGTCAAGATCGCTTGGAAAGAGGTATGGAATATTAGTAGGGATATATCTATTCTTGCTAAAATATTAGTGAAAAAACGATTATGAAAATAAAAAAGGCTTCTTTTCGGAGAAGCCTTTTTTGTATTATAAATTCTTGTTATTACAATGATGACCTGAGAGCTTGCGAATTAGCACCCGGTACAGTAATTTTCAAATTTTCAATATCCTTTTCAGTTAATCGACGACCGCCAATAAAGCGTTTTTGGTAATAATCAGAATTAAGTGATGCTACTGCCACTCCATATCGAGTACCAGAGTGAACAAATAATCCATCTTTTAAATAAATTCCAACGTGGGAGGCAAATTTTCTGGAATAAGTATGGAAAAATACAAGGTCGCCAAATTGCAAATCATCTTTCTTTTTAATCACTTTTCCAACATTGATTTGCTCACGTGCAGTCCTGGGTAATATTATCTGGGCAGTATTAAAGTAAATTTGACGAGTAAATGCAGAGCAATCGTAGCCTTTTCGGGATGTGCCACCAAATCGGTAAGGAGTACCAAATAATTCCATAGCTTCGTTCAATAAAGCAGATTTAGCGATTCCAGCATTGGTAGTTTCGTTATCGAGTAAGGACATTAAAAGCATTTGGAATTGTTCTGAGTCGTATTCAAAATTATCTTCTTTTTCAAGTTCGGTAAGATCTTCACCCAATTCTCCAATAATCTGATTGTTTTCGTCAAGGGTGATTTCTTCTCCATCTATAATTGGTGCTAAATTAGCCATTTGGGCTAATTCGTCATTTTGTCTTAATATTTCGAGGGACATCTTTTTAGTTGCGGAGGGGTTGTATTTGCGGGTAATTTTTTTTACTTTTTTCTTTTTCTTCTTAGCCTCAAGGTCGCTGTAATTAGCAACAAGTAAAGTTAAGGATAGAAATATTATTATTACAGATCTGATTTTTATGTTACTTAATATGTTCATACTCGCTCAATTTTGTTGGACTTAATTTAAAATTGCTTTTTGCATTTTTAACTATTTTCAATTTAAGAATTTTTATTGGAAAAACAAGTAAAAAAAATCTAACAGTGTGTAAAAAATTGCACTAAATATTAATCAATGTTCATAATAACACCCATCGCGACGAAATACTTCATTATTTGATGGCTCCGAAAATTGCAGAACCAATAACACCAGCCTTGCTGGAGAACTTTGCTTTTTCGATAACAATTTTGTTTTGAAGATGGGGAAGAACCCTTTTGTTAGCCACTTCCAATGCTTTGTTATAGAACAACGTACTTGATTTAGATATTCCGCCACCGATAATGAAGTGATTGATATCAAGCAAATTAGCTACCGAAGTGATAGTAATTCCTAAATAATAACCCATCTTTTCCATACAAAAAATAGCCAACTCATCTCCTTCATCAGCATAATCTGAAATTGAAATTATATCGAACTTTTTATTAATATTCAAAACAGAATCGGGAAATTTATGAGCTATACGCTT
>CAYOPF010000028.1:11199-24908 GCA_964405755.1 uncultured Chloroherpeton sp. | reverse complement strand
CTTTCTCACCTCGTTCTGGAAACGCCTCTCGAATACCAGATATTTAGCAAACTTTTCTTTTGGTAATATTTTCTTAACATTGTCGAATTTTTCCTGCACCGCTTGGTTCAGTTCCTTATTTGCTACAATGTAGGTTTCGTTCAATTTGTCGATGTTTTTATAATCATCGTTTTCAATGGCTTTTCGCAATTCTTCCGAAGCATCTTCCAATTTCTTAAATTTATCGAGAACATTTTTTTCGTATTCGTTGAACTTAACGATAAATTTGTCTGCGTCTGCTTCGTTCAATTCAAGAATTTCCAATAACTTAATCTTTTTGAGAGATTGTATCCTCTCCATTGCTTTTAGTGGCTGCTTTTGGGCATTAACATTACCAAATGTAAAGATAAATGCTATTGTTAGTACTAATGCTGTTTTAAAATTGTAAGTTAGCATTTTTTATCTCCTCTATTATTTGTTCAAAAATTTCTTCATCAACATTTTCTATATTAGTATTTAAAGTTAAGTAAGATTCAACATTAGGCGAATTCGATGTGTTAGTGTATGAATGGACGCCAAACATAAATTGTTGATAATAATTTTCAATGTTTTGTTCAAAATCCCCTTCCTCGATAATTGTAATTTGAGCATTGTCGTAATCGCTGGATTGTGCTATTTCGTTTTGAACTTCGTCGTCCATTAAAATATCGTTAACTGCATCATCGATTTTGGAGTTTTTAGATATTTGATTATAAGTTTTTGGCTTTACATCATTCCAATAATTGTCCATAAATCCAGTTTTAACGACAACAAACAATATTCCTGCGGTGATAAGAGCTGGAACAAGAAACCTGAGAGGTAAGAAAGATAGCTTTTTCTGTGTATTATTTTTGGCAACTTGGCGAGCAACCCTCGAAGGTATATCCTTGGTTTTATCGAATAGTAATTTGTCGTAATCAATTTTGTCGAGCAATACGAAAGTGTTTCGAACTTGTTTGATTTCGTCATGAATATCGGGAAAATCGGCCAAGGATTTGTCGAATATATCTTTCTCTAACTCGGACAGTTCGCCAAAAATATAGGCAGGAAGTCTCTCTTCCATCTCGTGTCTGTTGTATTTTTTATATTCTTCCATTTATCTACCTATTACATTTTTCAATAAACTTGATAATTTCTTGATTGCATGAAAATAATTTGCTTTCAGCGCTCCAACACTCACACCAGTTATTTCCGAAATTTCCTCATAAGTCAGCTCGTCAAAATATCTGAACATAAATGTTTCTTTTTGTTTTTGTGGCAATTTGTTCAATGCATTCATTAATTGTTTATGTAGTTCCGATTCCTCGTATCTTTCCTCGGGATTTGGTGATTCATCTTTGAACTGCGGTTGGTTTTCGTCTTCTTCGTTGTGGCTAAGCGAAAAAAATTGACGAACTTTCTTTTTTCTCAGAACATTAACAGTTTCGTTTACTGCTATCCGATAAAGCCAGGTTTTAAAAGAACTACGGTTGTCGAATTTGTTCAAAATATTCAATACCTTGATGAAAATATCCTGAGCTATGTCTTTAGCATCGTCGGTATTATTAATTTTTTGAAGAACAATCAAGTAAACAAATTTGCGGTATTTCTTAACTAAATTATAAGCTGCTTGCTCGCTTCGGTTTTCGAGATACTCTTTTATGTATAGTGTGTCTTCGTTCAAATTTGTTTGCTCGTTTAACTATTAGACAAAATTACAAAGAAAAAGGTTTAATTTTTGTCCCATTTTTTTATTCACCGTGTAAACATATCTCGAAAAAATTATTAATCCAAAAATCAAATTGATTACTTAAGCTAATCTTTGAGTTATTGCATCTCAATAATTATTGAGTTATTTCATAAAGTATGTAAAAAGATTAATATATGTGTATTATTTTTACCACAACATAACACAATTTGCGGGTTTTCACGATTTAATTAAATTATGCTATATACCCCATGAATATTGAATATGCAGCACTTTTTAAAATTTTAAATTATTTGTAACATTTTTGGCATAATTTTCGTTTGGCAATATATATAATTGAATTAACATAAAAATGAGAAATAAAAGAAAGATAATAGCAATAGCAACATCCTTGGTAGGGTTTAGCTTGGTACTTCTCAATGGAGTTGGCTACCTGCTTATGTGGGATATTTCAGCTCCTGGATTGTTAATTATCGGTATAACATTCTTTCTTTTAGGAGGGTTTGCTTCCAGTAAGTCTATCCCCGAGCAAATTAACTAATAATCATAATTCTTTAGAACAAACTTTTTCTTTAATTTTGTTTTTTTTAAAATAACAAAATTCTAATGCTTTTACAAAAAATTCTCAGCTTCTTTGGAATATTCGTTTTAATGGCACTGTTATGGTTAATTTCAGAGAACCGTAAAAATTTTCCTTTCCGAATTGTAATATGGGGCCTTATTCTTCAATTCTCATTGGGATTCTTTATTCTTAATGTGGAGTGGGGAGTTCAGCTTTTTGAATGGTTCGGCCAGCAAATATCGCTTTTCTTGAATTATTCAATGAAGGGAGCTGCATTTTTGTTTGGAAGCATACCAGATAGTAGCAAACAAGCAATATTCGGGTTCCAGTTTGCAATCATTGTAACCTCGACAATTGTGTTTTTCTCGGCTTTTGTTTCTGTATTATATCATTATGGGGTAATGCAGCGAATAGTATATGGGATGGCATGGATTATGCAAAAAACGATGAAGACGACCGGAGTAGAATCATTGTCGGCAGCGTCCAATGTTTTTTTGGGTCAGACAGAAGCACCACTTATGGTTAGATACTACCTGGCCGATACTTCGAGAAGCGAGATGCACACAATAATGGTTGGAGGATTTGCAACTATTGCCGGTGGAGTGATGGCGGCCTATATACAGATGGGCATACCGGCTGATTATTTAATCACAGCAAGTTTAATTTCTGTTCCGGGCGGCTTGATGTTAAGTAAAATTGTTGTGCCTCCTACTTCTCAAGGTAAATCACTGAAAGAATTACAAGAAATTAAAACTCCCAAAGCCGACAATGTGCTCGTTGCACTTACCGACGGTGCTGGAGATGGTTTGAAATTGGCATTAAATATAATGGCGATGCTGATAGCATTTGTTTCGATTATTGCATTGGCCGATCAGTTATTTGTGTTTCTGCACCAAATATTTGCAAATTTAGGCTGGGATGGTTTTCCGAGCAGTATGAAGGCATTTCTTGGAATTATTTTTTCGCCATTTGCTTTTCTAGTGGGAGTACCAACCAACGAGGTGCAGGCTTTTGGCAGCTTGTTAGGAACAAAGGTAAGTCTAAATGAGTTTATTGCTTTTGCAGATTTGGGAGAAATGATAAAGAACGGAACAATTAGCGACCGAACAGCACGCCTGGCTGCTTTTGCTGTTTGTGGATTTGCTAATTTTTCGTCCATTGCCATTCAAATTGGTGGTTTGGGAGCATTGGTACCATCGAAAAAATCCGAAATTGCCCAACTTGGGTTCAAAGCAATGTTCGTTGGTGCTATTGTTAATGTATTAACTGCGACTATTGCTAGTATTTTATTATAGATGGATACGAATATTATTATAATTGGTGCTGGAGTAGTTGGCTTGGCAATTGCTGCCGAGCTATCCAAACATAACAGGAATATAATATTACTCGAAAGGCACGAAAGTTTTGGCAAAGACCAAAGTTCGCGGAACAGCGAAGTTATTCACGCAGGTATGTATTATCCCGCAAGCTCACTTAAAGCAAGATTATGCGTAGAAGGCAATAAAATGCTCTACAATTGGTGCGAGTGGTACAAAATTGGTCACGATAATTGTGAAAAGTTGATTGTCGCAACATCGCCGGACGAAATGGACAATCTCTACAGCATATATATCCAAGGCAATCTTAATGGTCTGAAATCATTGGAGTTAATATCCCAATCTACAATCCGCTTGCTCGAACCAAATATTTATGCGGTCGAGGGAATACTTTCGAAATCCACCGGCATTGTTAATTCTCACGAATATATGCAAAGTTTGGAAACATATGCATTAAATCATCAAGTGGTAATTTCCTATAATTCCGAAGTGATTGAAATAGAAAAAATTGCTGGAGGTTACGAAATATTGTTTTCGAACAATTCAGAATATTACAAGGTTACCTCGGAGATAGTTATAAATTGTGCTGGGTTGTATGCAGACAAAATCGCACAGTTATTAGGCATTAACATAGTAGAAAACAAATACGAAATTAGTTTTGTGCGAGGTCATTATTTTCGACTGAGTGGCCAGTACCGTAATTTTACTCACAGATTGATATATCCGGTGCCCGAAAAGAATTTTACTGGAATCGGAATTCACATAACAAAGGATTTAAATGGATATTTGAAATTAGGTCCTGATGTTGAATATTTGAAAACCAAGATAGAAAATTATCAAATACCCAAAAGCAGACTGGACCTGTTCTACAAGTCTGCTGTGAAGTATATACCTAATCTTAAAAGAACTGACCTATCTCCCGACCAGGCTGGAATAAGAGCAAAATTACAAAAAAAAGGAGAGCCCTTTAGGGACTTCGTAATTCAAAATGAAGATAAACTGGGTTTTAATGGTTTTATTAACTTAATTGGTATAGAATCTCCGGGTCTCACGTCGTCGCTGGCAATTGCAAAATATGTTGAGAAAATAATAAACAACCTATAAACGTTAATAAGTTATTTCAAATGAATATGATACAGAATATTATCGACTTTGCCAAAAGCGAATTACAAAACAATCAATGGGTAGTTTTCGAAGAAAAAGTATTTGAAGAACTAACTCCACAACAAGCGATTGAAGTGATTAGGAATATGAACTCTAATGCCATGATGATGCTATCGGAGCGGGAAATCGAATTTTTCGAATGGATTAAACAAGTAGATTTCGAAATTTGGAACGACCTCTGGGGCGACGAAAGTATCCCACCTTACGTAGTTTCGCTCTCCTTTTTACCGTTGTTAGTTTATCAGTCCAACTCCAATGGATTTCCTATCTGCGACTTGATATATAACGATAATTATTATTTTAATATTGGAATGATGAATGCCGACCATTCCAAAGAAGTTCTCGAATCGGCTCGGGGCAGATTTGAATCAAATCAAAAACTCGACCTGCACCAATTGCTTGCTCTCGAAATTGCTTTTAGTGGAATCGATATTTGGCATTTTGCATATAAATACGGGATTGATGTGGTTGTGGCAAAACTTGCTGCAGATGTTCTTATAAAAGATAATGCCCTAAAACACTTTAAGAAATACGAAGAAGTTTCAAATTATTTAGATTTTCATTTTTAATATTTAATTCTCAAGATACACTCATGATAGTTTTAAAATTTGGCGGTACCTCGGTTACGAACACAGCTGCAATGCAACAAGTATTTTCAATTGTTTCGAATAACAAGGAGGAGCAAATTGTGGTTCTTTCAGCCTGTTCTGGAATAACCGACAGTTTGATTATCCTTTTGAATTATGCTTGGCAGAACCAATCCAATGAGATGAAAGCAACATTAGAAAAAATTTCCACCCACCATATTCAAGTTGTGGACGATTTGTTGGCAAATAATAAATACCACGAAGAAGCCAAACAAACTATTTTTAAATTAATTGAAGAATTGGACAAGTTTATCGAAGGAATATTTTTTTTAAAAGAAACTACGCCCCGAGCATTGGACAAAGTGATGAGCTTCGGCGAATTGCTTTCAACAACCATTTTTCATTATTATTGTTTATCGCAAGGATTGCAAAGCGTTTGGTGGGATGCACGGAAATTTATGAAAACAGATTCTAACTTTAATTCAGCTAATGTGGACTTTAATTTAAGTAGAAATGAGATTACTAATTATCTGGAAAGCCAGCAGTTTAATAAAATAAAATTAGCGATTACCCAAGGTTTTGTTGGTTCAGATTTATCCGGAAGGACTACAACACTGGGAAGAGGAGGGTCGGACTATACAGCCGCTATAGTAGGGAATTTAACAAATGCCAAAGAAATACAAATATGGACAGATGTTAACGGAATATTAACTGCAGACCCAAGAACTGTGAAACGAACCAAAACTATAGAGATTATGGAATTCAATGAGGTAAGGCAATTGGCTTACTTTGGAGCAAAAGTTATTCACCCCAACACCTTGTTGCCAGCAATTGAAACAGGAATACCGATTAAAGTACTGAATACATTCAATCCCAGCAATCAAGGCACAACAATTGTAAATTATATAGATAATCCAACACCCAAACCACACTCGATTATTAACATTAAGTGCATTAGGATAGATTTTCCTCTTTATAGTTACGACAACTTTGCCGAAAAGCGTCAGAAATATTATCTACAATTGCCAGATTCGACTTCAAGGTATATTACTCCGTAATTTTACCCGAAGGATTGTCGGTTTGGATGGACAAAGAATGTGGTTATATTAATAATTTTACAAATGCTTGTGGAAACTATTTTTATGAATTGACCGACCAGGTGATACTACTTGGCATCACAGGCATCGAATTTGATTTGCAAATATCCAATAAAATAAACGATTTACTTACTTCCTACAAATCTAGCATATTGTACCAAAGTCCAAAGCGAAATCTGATAATAATCGAATCTTATAATAATGAAAACATAGAATTGCTAAATAAAATCAATGATTGGATTGTCCTTGGCGAGCAAGGGAACGAATCGTCTCAAGATATTTAACATGAAAAAAGCTGTCCTTTCGGGACAGCCTCTCTAAATTATTATCCAAATACTAACTTAATTACTAATAGCACCCGTTTTCAGATTTATAGAAAATTCGTAGTCGTTTGGTTCTAAGTCTTTATACATTCCTTCCAAAATCATTATCAATGGTGCAAGTTGAGGATTGGAACCAAGAATAGCTTTAACTTGTTCGAGTGCAGCTTTTTTCTCAGCTGAATAGAACTGGTCTTCATTCCCGTGAGTATAGGAAACATAAGCATCCAACACAACAGGCGAAAGTAACTGAATTGCAGCATCTGGTAATCCCATTTGTTTTAAATATGCTTGGATTATTAATGGCATACCGCCTGTGAAATAATTTTTTGCATAGTCCTGAAATGCCACACCTTTCGTATCGTAGGTAATGTTGGTAACTTTTTCGGATTTTACATTCATAACCCAGTTCTTATCTATAACAGCTCTTCGGATTGCTGAAGGCCAAGTTACAGTCGAGCTAGTTTGCATATCAACTATAAAGTCATTGCCCGAAGTGTACTTACGAGCATCGTGAGCATGGTGGTGACCAGTAAATACTACATTCATACCTAATTCCGCAAATGTCTTCGAAACGGTCTCCCAATTGTCGATAACATATTCAGAAAAAAGCATTTTCTGTCCGTTAAAGTGCTCTGCAATATTATGGTGAACTGCTCCAATCATCAATTTATTCTTTTGTTTTCCTTCAGTCAGTTTTTCTTTAATCCAATTAAACGTAGCATCAGCAAAAATGCCAGCTGTTACTGAATGTGATTTCCCAGAATTTTCCTTCCAGCGACATGCATCAAGGCAAAATAACCAAACACCACTAACTGGTTCGACTATGTAACTCATTGAACCATTTGGATCTGTTGCAATTGCTTCTTTGTAACCATACTCTGAATATATTGTTTTGTATTCCTGAGCAGATACTGCTGGTACTTTAACGGGCGCGGATCCACTTGGATAAGAGTACGACTCTGGATTCTCAATATCGTGATTTCCCGGAATAACATATACTTTTTTGCCTTTGTCTTCTAATTGTTTTAAGTAAGATGCAAACAGCTGATGACTCTTCAACTCTCCATCTTTGGTTAAATCGCCAGTAACAAGTACCACTTTCGATTCGTCTGTCGAAATCATATTAACAATTGATTTTAAAATCGCTTCACTTTCGGCAATCATCTTGCGATCGCTTGCAAGGTACATTTGGAAAGCTTCTCCGCTTGTACCCAAGGAAGCATCGTATAAATGAGGGTCGGAGAAAACAGAGATTTTTATCAAGTTATCATCGGTAGGTGTGTTGTTGGAAGTATCATCCGAACAAGAATACAATAATGCTGCAAAAATTAAAGTAAATAATCCTAGAAAAAGTTTAGAACTGAAATTCATAAAAAACCTTTGTTTAAAAACCAAAATTAGTTCTTATTTTTTAAGAATCGAAGAATTTTAAGTTAAGAGAATCTTAATTTAGATCCTGGTTGATTTAGATAAATGTTATTCTATTCCTTTGGTTCTTTGGGTAATTTAAATTTGAATGTAGTTCCTTTGTTCAATTCAGATTCGACCGAAATAGAACCACCATTTCGTTCGACAAACTCTTTACATAATATGAGCCCCAATCCACTACCTTTCTCGCGATTAGTTCCAATTGTTGATTGCACAAATTCAACATTGAACAATTTTTGCAGTCTGTCCTTTGGTATTCCAACCCCATTGTCCTGAATTACGAACTCAATAAATTCCTCTTCTATAACGGCATCAATTATTACTCTACCGCCTACATTTGTGTATTTAATTGCGTTTGACACCAAGTTTCTGAATATTGTAAATAACATATTTGCATCGCAATAAACCACTGTTCCATAATTGATATTGTTTGTAAGGCTAATATTTTTGATTTTTGCTGCGTCCTGGCTAATTTCAGCAACATTTCGTACCACATACGAGGTATCAATCATATCTGGGTTTTGTTGCAATCGTCCTGTTTGGGAGCGGGACCATTCAAGTAAATTGTTTAATAATTGCGAAAGGACAACAACAGACTTCTGTACACGTATATTAGAATCGTAAATTTCGTCCAGCGAAAGAGATGAATAGTTTTTTAACAATTCGTCAATTAACATATTTAATGCGTTAATCGGATTTCTCAAGTCATGGGCAATAATATCGAAAAATTTATCCTTTGTATTAATGGTTTCTGAGAGTAACTTTTGTGTTTTCTTTAATTCTGTTACATCCAGTGCAACTTGGGCATACGCCCAAATATCCCCTTTTTCGTTATAAATAGGTTGAGTGTAGATAATAAGAGTAAACCCAAGGATATCGTCTTCGAAGTCATTGGTTAATCTTTGGACAGGCATTCCTGTTGCTTTGCATTGTTCCAACGATGAAATATCGCAAATTGTAGAAAACTGCATGCAGATATTAAAATTGGAGAGTTCGGTTATCAATTCTGGTTTTTCGATTTTGTAACCCTTTTCCAAAAACCGATTTGAATCCATTAATTCAAAATTGCTGTTGACGATATTAACAGCTCCGGGGAGAGATTCGATGATTGCGTAGAGCTGCTGATTGGTTTTTTCTATATCGGCGAGATATCTGTTTTCAATAGTTTGACCCACAATAGTAATAAATACGGATTCAACTTCGTCCTCCAAGTTCCTTATTAATTGCGATTTGCAGTCAACTATCATATCACCGACAGGTACGGAAATACCCACTGTATTGCCTTTTGTCGTATTATGAAAAATAGATTTTAGAAAACTCAGGTTTTCTTCTAAGTCGTTAATACTTTTATTGATGTATTTATGGTCCAGCCCGAAGTTTGCAAGCAAATCACCGTTGATTAAAGTAAATATCCCATCACTATTCAATTCTACCAATAAAATTTGTGATGAATTGAGAATTGTATTAATTTTTTCGTTTTGATTTCTTATTTCCCTTTCATAATTTTTCCGCTCTGTAATATCCAGCAATATGCCCATAACTTTAATTGGACGTCCTTCTGTATCGAATTCAGTGATTTTGCCTATAGGGTTTAGCCATTTATTGTGGTTATGAAGTTTAAAATCGAAAGCAAATAACTCATTTTTATTATTTAAAACTAAGTTGAATGCGGATCTGAATTTTACTAAATCTCGCTGAGATATACGTTTTATGATTTCGTTGGAATTTAGCTTCACAATACTATTATCAACGCCGATATGATTAGCAAAATTGGAATTAAGCGCAACTTCCTCATTTCTCAAATCCCATTCCCAAATTCCAATATTTGCAGCGTCGATAATTGTTTCCAATTTTGTTTTTAATGAATGAATTTCCTGTACATTCAGAAAATGTTTGTAATTGTTGCCAACAGAGTTTGCAAGTAAACCTAAAAGTTTTATCTGGTAATCTTTCCATGTCCGTTCCGAAACAGCGTCCAGGTAAACAATAAAGCCGAGAAATTGGACTTCGTTCATAATAGGAATGGTGAGTACTGATTTGATATTGTATCTGTTGAATATCCGCTGTTCTAACTCGTCTAGTTCGGATATCGTGGAAAAGAAAACTTTACCCGATGATACTATTTTTGCTATTCTGGGAACTATTCTGAAAAAATCGATTTTTATGTCGGGAATATTGATAACATATTTCTTTAATGCTTCATTAACCCAAACCAACTCTTTTTGCGAAAACAATTTGCCTTGTTCCGCATTCGAAAAGAATACATTAATCGAACTTAAATTCAGGTGCTTTCCAAGAGTGGAAAATGCCTTTATTAAATTATCGCGATTACTTTGATTTTCGATTAAATAAAGTAAAGATTCGTTAAGAATAGAAATAAAATACGATGTTTCAATTTTTTCTTTTTCGTTTTGAATTTTCTCGGTTACATCTTCGATAGTACCAATTATATATTCAATTTCGTTTTGGGCATTCATCACTGTTACTGCGTCTTCGCTTGCATAAATTATTCTAGAATTTCTAGTTTTGTATTCAACTAAAAAATCTTTAATATTTCCTTCGCTTTTTAGAATTTCTAAAAACAAGCTGCGTGTCTGAGGATTTGCAAAGGTTGTATTGGCATGTTTGTGGACACTAAAAAACTCTTCTTTTGAATCGTATTCAAATATCTTAACTATATAATCATTTACAGTAAGAATTTCGCCCTGAGGCGAGGATATGTAAATACCAATAGGTAGAAAATCGATAAAGGGTTCTAGTAAATCACGATTATCGTGTATTAAGCGGATTATTTTTGAAAAAACGTTCATACTTATTCCAAAATAAACTGCGAGTTTGGGAACTTGAATGAAAGTATCCTAATAGCATTTTCGGCTTCACTTTGAGTGGCAAAGCCCCATATCTTTACTCGATAAACAACATCTTGATTGCGTGTTACATTCCTTTGGTAATACGACCTGAACCCTAACTTTTCCCATTCATCAACATATTTATTAGCCTCCGACTCCGATACAGCTGTTTGAGCTAAGATTTCGAAAGGCAACAAACTTGGATCTAACCATCTAATCTCTACCCGTCGATTAACAGCTACTTGCCATTCAACTTTTGGGAAGTAGTAAAGTGGATTTAGGTTTCCTTTGGTCTTTGTAGACACCTGGCTAACACCAACTCCATTTTGCAATAGTTTTTGTTTAATCGAATAAGTACGGTCTAATGCTAATTTATTGTCGCTTTCGTCGTCCAATGTTTCGAAATTGGAATAACCAATCAATTCTACTTGCGCATCGGGATTGTCCTTCAAAAGCTCACTTAATTCGTTTATTTTTGTTATATATTCTTTTGGCAAATCGCTACTAAGATGATCGAACAATGATAAAATCTGGAAAGGAACGTATATTTCGGGTGTCTTAGGATAGTAGTTTATTTTATCTTCGACAAAATTTTCGCCATTGTGGGTGGAAACATTTAAGTTTAATACTTTATAATTTTCAATATTGCCGAGTATCTGAACTGATGCCTTATATCCATTCTTTTGAGAAAAATAGATTTCTCTTATTATTTTTCCAACTTCATCAATTTCATTTTGCGCAATAATATATTCCCCAGCGTTAGTGGAATTGGAAAGTGGTGAAAGTTGATAGGACTTAGCGCCCAACCCAATGCCTATTGAATAGATTGGTGCTTTTTCTTTTCGGGCAATCTTGGCAGCATCGCTTAATGTGTAGGTAATCGACGAGTTGTCGCCACTAAAGTTACAGAGAATAATAACTGGTTCTTGCTTATTTTGAGTTGTGTTATAATAGATATTATCCAAAACTTCTATCAACCCGTTTGCTGTGGAGTTTAACCCCCGAGGACTAATATTACTTGAAGATAAAAGAAAAGATGCGGTATTTGGATCGGCAGATTCGATATACTTATTTATAGCATGATTAACAAAATAAATTGTAATTAAATCATTAGCGGCAAAAGATAATAATGCACTTCGCAATTGGTTTATTACACTTTCGGCAAATTGTGCTGTAAACGAACTTTCGATAATAAAATAAAAATGGTTCCCTGCGGTTTTCTGATACCTTTCAACAGAATTTATTTTACAGGGTATTACTGTATTATCGGCAACAAACTGTGCAGTTAAATTCCCGTTTTCAAAACTTAAATCATTGATAAAATTTCCAAACATATCCGATGGCAAGAAATCTATATCCAGATGATTTTTGGCATCAGTTAGTCTTGTAATTGTTAATTTGTTAATTCTTGGGTTGTATTGGATAGGAATAGTCCCGGAATAATAATCGGATAACTCTATAGATATTGTGTCGGTATGTTTTGCTATGAATTCCGAACCTGTTTTTATTTTTTGAACAAGAGGATTTACATTAACTTTAACTTTAAAAAATTTCGTTTGGTCAGCATTTGCTGTTGCAATAGTATAAATAGTAGTATCGGCAGGACATACCTGAATAGAATAATTGCTGGGATAATTATTGGTTTGGAATACAATCCTGTCCGCATTTTTTATATTCCAGCTAATAGTGCAACATTCACCTTTTTCGATATCATAAGTATCAATAAATTCAACTGCTTCTATCTCACCTTTCTTTCTTGGTTCGAAAATTGAACACGAAGAAATCAAAGACAAAAAGGCCAAAAAAAATGTCAATTTGTATAATGTTGCTTTTTGTTGCATTTATTTAATTAAATAAATCTCAAATTAATAAATTCGGACCAATCTCGATGCAAATTTATAAAATTATTTGCTTAAAAAGATTTCTTGACCTCTTTTTAGTGCAGCGATGTTAATATCCACCACTCTTTGACCTTTACGACCAAATAATGTGTTGATAGCATTTTCCAACATTGAAAAATCAATCCCAATTTTCCCGGCTGCTGCACCTAGTAATATCATATTGGCTGCTTTGGAAGAACCCAGTTTACGAGCTTCGTCGTCGGCATCAATTATCATCGAATTCGGGACAGACATAATTGCATCCCAAATCTTTTCTAAGTCAGGGTAATTTGTTATGTTGGTATAAGGATTTTTATTCGAAATTATTATCCCATTCATAGAGAGGAAGTTAGTATAACGGAGTGCTTCCATTGGTTCAACAGAAATAATAATATCTGCAGCACCCATTGGTATTAAGTCCGAATTAATTGGTTCGTTAGAGATTCTAAAGTGCGATTGAACCTCGCCTCCGCGTTGACTCATTCCGTGTACTTCGCTTTGTTTGAAAAATAATTTTGCTTCTAAAGTGGCATAACCAATTGCTGATGCAATCGAAACTATACCCTGACCACCAACACCTGAAATAATTATATCTCTTTTAAAAAAACCGTTTAAGTTCATTTTTATTTCCTCTTTATTAATTGACTTTCTCTAATTTTTGCTTTTCTTTCCGAATTTCGTCCAATGCAACAATACATTCTCTGCGAGCAATAATAACACTCACTCCATTATATGCCAATTCTTTTTTGAAAATATCAACATTTTTTTCGTGATTCTTCCTTCGTGGATCAATTACGT
>CAYOPF010000028.1:0-11180 GCA_964405755.1 uncultured Chloroherpeton sp. | reverse complement strand
CTGTGCCCAGGATAACGCTTTCCAATCTGCCAAGTGCCATCGAAGCTTGTCCGCCAGTCATTGCGGTTATCTCATTATCGACAATAAGTATTGTAACAGGTGTATTATATGCTACGCAATCTACTAATCCTGTGAAGCCGCTATGCATAAATGTGGAGTCTCCAATCACGCCAACAGCAGGCACCAATCCAGCATCGGCAGCTCCTTTTGCCATAGTTATCGAAGCTCCCATATCCACACAAGAATTAATTGAGTTGAATGGAGGATAAGCCCCAAGAGTGTAGCAACCAATATCCGACATTACTCGCCCGCTTGAATACTCGGCAAGTGCTTCGTTCAATGCTTCATAGGAATCTATATGTGGGCAACCATTGCACAATTGTGGCGGACGATTTACTAAAAAGTCGTAATTTACTTCGCGGAAATTACTTTCAATACCAAAAACTTTTCCTACTATATTTGGGTTAAGTTCGCCTTTGCGTGGCAATGTTCCGTTCAATCTACCGTGAACGGGCTTTCCTATTCCCATGATACCTTTCAGTTGCTCCTCAATTAGTGGATAGCCTTCTTCGATAACCAATACTTCATCAACGCTTTCTACTAATTTTTTAATCATTTCGGTAGGCAATGGATATTGAGTAATTCTTAACATTGGATAAGGGAAATTTTTATGTTGGAAGTTTTCCATAATGTAGTTATATGCAATACCCGAAACAATGACACCTAATGTTTTGTCAACACCGTCAATAAATTTATTAAAGCCAGATTCAGCGGATTCTTTCTCGAATATTTCCTGCTTGCTTAACAAAATATCATATCTTTTTCTTGCAATTGAAGGTAGGAGAACAAACTGCCTCAGATCGCCCGGTAACTTCAATTCATTTTCTCTTCTTGATTCATTTAAAGTAACCCCCGCACGAGAATGGGCTAATCTTGTAGTAATTCTCATCAAAACAGGAGTGCCATATTTTTCGGAAATATCAAATCCGTAGTGAACCATATCATAGGCTTCCTGTTGGTCGTGAGGTTCCAATGTGGGAATTAAGGCAAATTTGCCATAGTAACGGGAATCTTGCTCATTTTGCGAAGAGTGCATCGAGGGATCGTCGGCCGAAACAATCATCAAACCGCCATTTGCTCCTGTAATTGCAGAATTCATAAATGGGTCTGCTGCAACATTCAACCCAACGTGCTTCATACACGCCATTGCTCGTTTGCCAGCATACGAAACACCTATTGCAGCTTCGACTGATGTTTTCTCATTCGAAGTCCAATGAGCTTTTATTCCCTTTTCCTTTGCTTGTTTGGAACGACTAACATACTCTGTAATTTCTGTTGAAGGAGTGCCTGGATAAGCATAAATTGCACTAATACCAGCATCAATTGCAGCTTGGGCAATTGCTTCGTCGCCTAATAATGGTAATTTTTTCATATTCTTTCTATATTTTCATTATAATTAATATTCTTAATTTGTTTAATTAATTTTCTTGCCTGCCGCTCATCCTTTTTTATTTGTTGTATCAATTCGTCTGTGTTTTCAAATTTAATTTCTTCTCTCAGATATTTCAAAAATGTAACTCTAATTTTTTGTTCGTACAAATCTCCTTCGAAATCCAAATAATTTACTTCCAATGTTAGTTTTTTGTCATTTGTCAATGTTGGCCTTGTCCCTATATTGGCAATTCCAAACTTATTTTCGCCGTCCAATTCGGATATAACAAGATAAATACCTTGCTTTGGATATGTTGGCAGTAGGGTAACCAAGTTGAGCTCCCATTCCACGACCAAACTGTACCTTGCCTTCGATAATATATCTGTAGCTTAATAAGTCATTTGCCTTTTCCAACTCTCCTTCTTTGAGCAGGTTTCTAATTAAAGTACTCGATACAATTTTGTTATCCCAGTAAAACGGCTCGCATTTTTCTACTTCAAATCCTAATTTTTGCGATAGGAAAATAAGAGTATTGAAGTTTCCTTTTCTATCCTTACCAAAATTATGATCGTATCCAACGAGAATCTTTTTAAATCCGATTTTGTTGAATAATGTTTCTATAAATTCTTCAGGCTCGGATTTTGAAAATTCATAAGTAAAATCTATTACCAATGCATTTTCCACTTCATGCTGTTCGAACAACTCCAATCTTTCGGATATAGTTGTTAAAAGATGCATTTCGGGTTTGTCGGTTCTTTGCACTATAATTTGCGGATGGGGATCGAATGTAATTACAATTGGGCGGCGAGCAGTTGACAAATAGTCGTTTTTCAGCTTCTTGAGTACTTGCTGATGACCTCGGTGAATTCCATCGAAAGTACCAATTGTAATTATTGTATTTTCCACAAACGGAACATCGTCTATCTGATAAAAAACATTCATAAATTTGGTAATTGTAAAAATGTAAAATTACTCAATTTTTATTGATTTATATATAAATATTTGAGACAATATTAACAAATATTAATCTTTAAGTAGTAAATTTAATAAATCGGATAGTTCGATAGCAGATGAAATTTCGAAATCTTCAATTTTGATTCTCTTCAACTTATACAAATATCCAGTGGTTTCTAAATCTTTTGCAAAGTCCTCTGCAAACTTTCTTACATAAAAACCCTTAGAAACATGGATTCGGAAATGTATGTAGGGCAAATCCACCTCTTCTATTTTCAGAGATTTAACTTCTACCATCTTGGGGGTTAGAACTTTCTCTTTATTGCTTCTTGCATAATTATAAGCAGAACTTCCATCGATCTTTACAGCTGAATAAATTGGAGGAACTTGTTCGATTTCACCAGTGTATTTATTTGCCAATTGCATTATTGAATTGACATCAATATCTGGGGTTGCGTTCTCGCCAATTTCGGGTGTTTCCTTATCCAAAGATGGGGTTGATTTTCCCAGTTTTATTATCCCTTGATATTCCTTGCTTAATCCTGTCAATTCATTTAAGATTTTGGTGGATTTTCCGATTGCAACAATCATCAAACCCGAAGCAAGTGGGTCGAGAGTTCCCGAATGCCCGATTTTAAAATTTTTGAAATGTTTCTTTAGTTGTTTAATTAAACCAAATGAGGTGATGCCAATGGGTTTATTTATAATAATAATGCCTCCATTTTGGGGAAGCATTGAGAACCATTCGGGGAATGAACTCAAATTTGAGCTCGACAATATATTCATAACCGTTACTCTTTCGGTTTCACTGAGTTCATCAAGTTTTGGATATGCTCTATCTCGTCTAATGTCTCGTCCAAAAAGAATTTTAAATCTGGTATAACTCTGATTTTCATTTTTTTTGCTATATCGCTTCGATAGGTTGATTTGTTGGTATTTAGGTAGTCAATCACCTCCAAAGGAGTTACTTTGGTTGCAATTGTGCTTATATATACTTTTGCCAAAGAAAGGTCCTTGGATACTTTTACAGTGGTAACGCTAACCAATCCTCCGCCTATTTCTCTTCCCAGAAATGAAATTGTTTCAGACAGAATTTTGCGAATCTCCTTACCTAATCTATCAACTCTATAACTGTCCATTATTGTAGTTTTCGTTTTATTTCTATTATTTTATAGCTTTCCAGCGAATCACCAACTTCTAGTGTATTGAAGTTGCTTACCATCACGCCGCACTCATATCCTGAATCTACTTCGCGAACGTCATCTTTTTCCCTCTTAAGGGAAGTTATATTCCCAGTATGAATTATGAAGCCATCGCGAAGTATTTTAATCTTGTCGCTTTTGGAAATTTTACCTTGCTGGACATAACATCCGGCAATTGTGCCAATTCTTGAAATTTTAAATGTACGGCGAACTTCTAGAACTGCGGTTGTTTGTTCTTGATATTCTGGCGACAGTAAACCTTCGAGTGCCATTCGGACTTCGTTAATGCAATCGTAAATAATATTATATTGTCTAATATCAACATTCTCAATATCTGCCAATTTGCGAGCATTACTTTCCACGCTGGTATTGAAGCCAATAATAACTGCTTCGGATGCAGATGCTAAAATTACGTCTGCTTCCAGAACGGCTCCTACTCCCTTATGGATGATTTGAACACGAACTTCATCAGTACTGATTTTAATCAATGAATCACTTAATGCTTCCACCGATCCAGCAACGTCTGCTTTTATAATCAATTTAAGATCTTTTACACTGCCTTCCTGAATTTTCTGAGATATATCGTCTAGCGAAATCTTCCTTACCTGGCGCATTCCCAACTCGCGTTTGAGTATATCACGCTCTCTTGCAATTTGACGGGCTTCTATGTCGCTGGCAACTACATTAAAAGTATCACCAGCCTCAGGTAATGTGTCGAAACCAACAACCAATACTGGATCTGCTGGCAAGGCTCTATCTACACGATTTTCTCTTTCGTCCAACATGGCTTTCACCCTTCCAGAAGCAATGCCTGCAACAAAGGAATCTCCTACTTTCAGAGTTCCACTTTGAATAATAATTGTTGCAACAGGCCCGAAACCTTTCTTCATAACTGCTTCTATTACAGTAGCACGGGCTTTTTTGGTTGGATTTGCTGTTAAAGTTAAAAGTTCAGCTTCGATGAGAATTTTTTCTAATAATTGATCAACATTTTGACCAAACTTAGCAGAGATTTCAACGCTTTGGAACTTCCCGCCCCAGTCTTCTACTAATATTCCATGGTCTGAAAGTTGTTGTTTAATTCTATCTGGATTGGCATCTGGTTTGTCAGCTTTATTAATTGCAACAATTATTGGCGCTCCAGCTGCTTTTGCGTGGTTTATAGCTTCGATTGTTTGAGGCATCACGCTATCATCGGCAGCAACTACAAGAACAACGATATCGGTAACCTGTGCTCCTCTTGCCCTCATCGCCGTGAATGCGGCGTGGCCTGGAGTATCTAGGAATGTAATCATCTTGCCATCTTGTAACTCAACCTGATAAGCACCTAAATGCTGGGTGATACCTCCTGCTTCGCCTGCCACAACATTTGCGCTGCGAATATAATCAAGCAATGAAGTTTTGCCATGATCGACGTGTCCCATTATAGTTACAATTGGAGGACGATGAACGACATCAATTTCGTTTTCCTCTTCAATTTCCTCGTCAATTACGTTAGTCTCTTCGTAAAATTCAACCTGATAACCAAAATCCTCGGCCAATAACGTGAGGGTGTCTTTATCCAACCGTTGATTGATAGTCACCATCAAACCCATCTGCATACATTTTAGAATTATCTGATTGGGAAGCACATTCATTGCTTTTGCCAATTCACTGGCTGTAATAAACTCGGTTAATTCCAATACATTAGCTCTTTCTTCCTCTTCACGCTGACGGATTAAAGCTCTTTCCTCGCGCTCTATCTTCTTCTTTTGCTTAATTTTAGATCGCGACCCACCTGAAGCATGTTGTGTATCCATTCCAGTCATTGTTTCTCGAACTGCGCGCTCAATATCTACATCAGAGATTTGTTCACGAATAAGCTTTTTATGTTTTTTGGTTAATTTATCTTCCTTGGTCTTGGTTTTTTCTTTTGTTTTTACTTTCGCTGCTACTTTTGCGGCTTCATCATCGGCACTGACTTTTTTATACTTTAGGTCTTTGTCTTTGTTAAAAGGTTTGGCTGTAGTGGGTTGAGCAACAGGAACGATTGGTTTAATAATTCTATCTGGTCTAGGAGGCCTGTTTGTACTACTATTTGTTCGTTTGTCCGACTTATCAAATCTATTAAATTCTTTTCTAGCTCCATCAGTCCTCTCAGTCCTCTCAGTCCTCTCTCCTCTATTTGGTCTTTCCGTTCGGTCAAATCTGTTTCCTCCGCGGTCTGTTCTTTCACCTTGTTCGAAATTACGACCTTGGTTTCTGTCTCCTTCCCTTCTTTTCCCTTTATCTAAATCTATTTTGCCTACAATTGTCAATCCAGGAATTTTGGAAGTTGTGGAAACTACTTCAACTAATTTTTGTCTTTTTTTCTTCTGTCTATCTCCACCTTCCCTGTTTCTTTCGGTTGTTGGCTCATGGGGTGTTTCTGGCTCCCTACTTCTGGTGACTTCCTGTGCTGCTTGAGGTTTAACTTCGACATCTTGTTGCTTTTCAGGTATTACTTCTTTTTGCTCAACAGGTAGTTTTTCAGGTATATCTTCAATTGGTTTGGCTGCTTTTATTGGTGTTACTTCAACTTGCTCTACAATTTCAATCTTCTCTTCTATCTTTTGTTCTTTCTCTTGAACTGGGGCAATCTCTACTTTTGGTTCTGGCTTTTTATCCTTATCCAGATCGATTTTATCCAAAATTTTCAACTCAACTTTAGCTGAAGGTTTGGGTTGGGGACGAACTTCTTCAACTTGATTGACAATCACTTCGGGTTGGGCTGGGATTGAAATCTCTTCGTCAGATTCTTTCTCGTCTTTTGCATCAGCTCCATGAACATTTCTTAGAATGTGGTGCTTTTCGAGTTTTTCTCTTTGCTTTTCGGCAGCAATTTTCTCACGTTTGAATTTCTCATAAACCAACTCCGACATTTCCTCGCTAAGTACTGCAGTTGCTTTATTTTGGATGTCAAATCCTTTATGTTGTAGAAATTCGACAATTGCTTCTCTACCGATGTTAATTTCGGAAGCAATTTTAAATAATTTCTGGGTTGGATTAGCTGCCATATTTCCTATTCTAATTTGTTAGACCGTTAAATTTTTCGATAATCTCGGGGTTTTCTTCTTCTTCAAATTCAGATAAAATAATTCTTCTGATTTCCATTATGAAGTTGATATCAATACCCTCGATTGTAAGCAGGAATTCTGGATCGGCTTCTAGAAACTCTCTCGCAGTTCTGATTTCTTTCTCAACAAGTTTGTTAATTAAATCTTCACCAATTTCTTCGTTGAATTCTGCTATATCTATATCTTCTGATGCTTCTTTAATTAAGGTTAGACTATAACCTGTTAATTGTGATGCTAAACGAATATTCTGACCATTAGTTCCAATTGCTAAAGGTACCTGCTCTTCAGTAACTATTACGTTAGCTGAGCGAGTATCTTCGAACAGTTGTATTTCTTTGGCTTGAGCAGGCAGCAATGCCCGTTGAATAAATGTAAGAGAATCGTCGGAATATTCAATCAAATCTATGTTTTCGTTGTTCAGTTCGCGCACTATGGAATGAATTCTTACTCCCTTCATACCAACGCAAGCTCCAACTGGATCTACACGATCGTCGAAGGATTGGACTGCAACTTTGGAACGTCGCCCCGGATCTCTAGCGATAGCTTTAATCTGAATCAGACCATCATAGATTTCTGGAATTTCTATCTCGAATAAACGTTCTAAAAATTTTTCGTTTGCACGGGATAATATAATTTCGGGTAGCCCTGCAGGGCCATTTTTCTTGACTGCTTTAATTACAGATTTTAAATTCTGATTTTTTTTGTATTTCATGCTTTCGGTTGGAATTTGTTCCTCGCGGGGCATGTGCATCTCGACTTTGTTATGCATTATGAGTAAATCATTTCTGCGAATTTGATAAATTTCGCCAACGATAATTTCGCCAATTTTACTGGCATATTCGTTGTAAATATTATTCTTTTCGATTTCTTTAATTCTTTGGGTTAAAGATTGTGTTGCTAAATTAATTAATCTTCTTCCGAAGCTTTCGCCGATACTATCCAAGGAAATTTCGATTACAAATTCCTCACCGAGTTCGCAAGGCTCATCGCTAATTTTCATAGCTTCTTCCAAGCTTAGCTCTAAAATTGGATCTTCCACCTCCTCCACTATAGTTTTCATTAAGTAAATTTCGATATCACCTTTTTCCATATTTACAATAATATCGAAATTGGCTTCGTTGCCATACTTTTTGCGAACTAATAGCGATAGTGTATCTTCCAATATACCTTGAAGCAAATCTCGGTCGATACCCTTGTATTTAGCCATTTCTGCGAAGGCTTCCACAATTGTTTGCTTATTGATTTCAGGTTTTCTTCTTAGTCTTGCCATACTCAAAATCCGTTATCTTACAAAAAAAAGGGCTTGTGCCCCATCTTGCTTTCACAAAATTAACTATTTTTTCGTCAATAACATATATTTCTTATAATTTTTTTTGGTGGTTTATGAGTTTTCAATTTCCTGATTACTATAATGTTTTCGATTTGTTAGGCGAGGAAGAAAAATTAATACAAAAAACTGTTCGTGAATTTGTAAATAATGAAGTATTGCCAATAATCGAGGAGCACTATTCCGTTGGCACTTTTCCTATGGATTTAATCCCTAAAATGGCCGAGATAGGTCTTTTGGGAATAACTATACCACAGGAGTTTGGTGGAGTTGGTGCATCCTATACAATCTATGGAATTGCTATGCAAGAACTTGAGCGAGGCGATTCGGGAATACGCTCGTTTGCTTCAGTGCAGAATTCCCTCGTTATGTTTCCAATATATCAATATGGGTCAGTTGAACAAAAGAAAAAATGGTTGCCCAGATTAGCAGAAGGGACCGCCATTGGTTGCTTTGGTCTAACTGAACCAGATTACGGCTCCAATCCTGGTGGTATGGTTACCAATGCACGCAAAATCGATGGCGGTTACTTGCTAAATGGAGCAAAAATGTGGATTACCAATGGTTCAATTGCCGATTTAGCAGTAGCTTGGGCCAAGCTTGATGGTGTTATAACAGGTTTTATCGTCGAAAAAGGGATGAAAGGTTTTTCTGCACCCGAAATGAAAGGTAAGCATTCGCTTAGAGCATCGATAACATCGGAATTGATTTTTCAGGATGTAGAAATTCCAGATGAAAACAAGTTGAACGTAAATGGATTAAAAGGGCCATTGTCTTGCCTAACCCGTGCAAGATATGGTATTGCTTGGGGAGCATTGGGAGCGGCGGCTGCTGTTTACGATTCTGCACTGAATTATGCAAAATCCAGGATACAATTCGATAAACCAATTGCTCAGTTCCAATTAATCCAAGATAAATTGGTATGGATGTTAAATGAAATAACCAAGGGACAATTAATTGTATTTAGATTAGGTCAATTGATGGACCAGCATATTGCTACTCCGCAACAAGTATCTTTGGCAAAGAGAAATAATGTGGATATAGCTTTGCATTCGGCGCGACTAGCACGCGAAATTCATGGTGCAAATGGTATATTGAACGAATATTGTGTGATGAGGCACTCTGCCAACTTAGAGTCTGTAAAAACTTACGAAGGCACCCACGATATCCATACACTAATATTGGGAGAAGATATTACGGGCTATCCTGCATATAAATAAGATTTCCTATTCTATAGTTCCTTAGCTTCTTCAACCATTTTTAAACCGAGCGAAACGGCTCCCCATGTGGCAACGTCATCGTTAGATAATGTAATGTCGAATCTTTTGTCTTTGTTTAAAATATTGAATATTTTTTGGGATAAAAGCGTATTATTATGAATAATACCGCCCATTAGAGCAACTTTTATTTTCTTTGTTTTAAAATGATTAGCTAAGGTAAATGGCAATTCTGTTAAGTGAATGGCAGCACGGTTAATAATATCAAGTGCTAATTCATCGCCTTTATTGGCCAATTCCATCACAATGGGAGAGAGTTCGGAGTAAACAAAAGAGCCGTCAGCATAGGCTTTTACAATCGTTCTTGGATTTTTTAAATCAACTGCTTTTACTTTTTTGGAAAAAGCTTCTGTCATTTTTGTGGGTTTACCTCTTCCATCCAATTCCCTTGCGATTGCAGTCAATGCCTCTTTGCCAATCCAAGCACCACTTCCTTCGTCGTCTAATTCAATTCCCCATCCCCCACATCTAAAAAAGTGGTTTTTACCTATTCTTGCCAATCCAATGGAACCGGTTCCTACTATAACTATTATTCCATCATCGTTTCCAATTGCTCCCTCGAAAGCTATTTCGGCATCGCTCAGAACAGCCAGGTCGTTAATAACAATTCGATTAGATCTTGCTAATGTCCGTAGTAAGTTTGCAGCACGAAGTTTCTCTTCTTCCAACCACACTCCCGCCAATCCAACAACAGTTGCATCGACTTCTGAAGTTTCAATTTCGGCTTGCTTGCATAAATCTATAATAATATTTAATGTTCTATCGCAACTCTCGCCAACACCTACAGTATGAATTCTGGAAGTACCGGCTTCTGAGTGTGCCACTATCTTGCCTTTTTGGAAAAGAACGCCACGTGTATGGGTTCCACCACCATCTATCCCGATGATAGTGTAATCACTATTATTTATCATCAATTCCTCGTTAATGATTGTTTTGTTGTTTGCTTTTTTTTCCAAATTTTATGCCATTATTTTTATAAAAACAAAAATACGATATTTTTTGCAATATTTTTTTAAGTTCTTTGTTTTATATTTTATTTATTGAAAATCAATGCAAAAACTATTTATAACGCTTTTCGTCTTTTTTTTGATTTTAATCTCAGAAACCTTTTCCCAATCATATATAGTCAAATTTAATAACGAAAAAGCAGCCCGAAACTATATTCAATCCAACAACATCGTGCTTTCTTCTGTGTTCTCAATTGATAATAATAAGTTAAAAAACCAGATCCTAAATAATTTGGACTTTAACCCTAATTTATATTTTAAGCTTATTTCCAATAATCAGGTCTTAATTAAAAAATTATCTTCTAATCGGGATGTTGATTATGTGGAACCAAATCACATCTATCGATTAAACCAATTGAAGTACAACGATAGTTTGTATAATTATCAATGGCCGTTAGATGTGATAAATGCCCGCAAATCAATGAGTTCAGTAACAGGTAAAGGTATTAAAATTGCCATCGTCGATAGTGGGATAGATTTTTATCACCACGATTTACAAAATCAATTTATAATAAATTCCAAGGAAGATTTGAACGGAAATGGAAAATTTGAACCATGGGATTATCGAGAAATTCGAAATGGACTTAGTGGCGACTTTAACGGGAAGGATGATGATGGGAGTGGATATGCCGACGATGTGATTGGTTTCGATTTTGTGGATTTGGACTTTGTTCAGTTTGGGGACTGGCGCAACCCAGATCCAATTCCGGACGACGAAGCAGGGCACGGTACTAATGTTGCTTCGATAGTTGCCGCCGAAGGTAACAACAAAATTGGGATGGTGGGAATTGCCAATCAATCCAAAATATTGGATGTTCGAGCTTTCGACATCACTGGAAATGGCGAAACCGACGACATTGCGAATGCAATTATTTACTCTGCGGTC
>CAYOPF010000027.1:0-25704 GCA_964405755.1 uncultured Chloroherpeton sp. | reverse complement strand
CTGAACCTAAACCAGAACCCACAAAAGTAGCAGAGCAACCTAAAACTGAACCTAAAGCTGAGACTCCAAAAGTTGCAGAGCAACCCAAAAATCCAACTAAAAAGTTGAATAAACAAAATCAGGACAAGAATATTGCTCGGCAAAAACAAGAAACTACTAACGAACCGAAACAAACAGAGCAGCAAGTTTCGAAAGAATTAACCCCACCTGTATTTATTTCGGACACAATATTAGTGGATTTAGCAAAAACTCTCCCGCAATTGTTAACAACTATTAGAAATTACGAATATTTACAAGCAAATAAATATATCCATCCTGATTTGCATTTTTATGTAATCTACAACGAAGAAAGTAAACCATCTGTTCGCGAATTCAATTCATTCGAAAAGTTTTTTGGTGTGTTTAGTGCTTTTACTGGCAAAGGAACCTCGTTTGATTTTTCGAACGATATTGAGCAAATGCTCAAGAAAAACCCAGTAACCAAGCCATACCCAATTTATGATTGTAATACTCGTAAGTATAATCAAAAAGGCTTGATTGCTTCGACAGCAGGTGCAAACAATATAAATTTACTAAATAGTGTAAGGGTTTACTACCGTTCGTTCAATCAGGAATTACTACCCGAAATTAGCGAAAAAGTGGGCAAAGTGGAGTCTCGAATTCAAGCAGCGGTGATAGATACCGAAAGTAGTTTTATCGAAGGTATGTACTTTGGTTATATTGATGGTAAATGGTATTTATTAGTTCTAGATATTAAGTTTAGGTGCCGTTAATGACCAAGGGGATAATTCTGGCTGGCGGAAGTGGCACCCGACTTTATCCTGCAACAGCTATCCTTACTAAGCAATTACAACTGGTTTACGACAAACCAATGATATATTATCCAATAGCTACTCTTATGCTTGGGGGTATTCGCGATATTCTTCTAATAACTACTGAACAAGACCAACCTTTTTTTCAGAAATTACTAAAAGACGGTAATCAATGGGGACTGAATATTAGTTACTCAATCCAACAAAAGCCAAGAGGTATAGCAGACGCATTTATCATTGGTGAAGATTTTATTGGAAATAGGCAGGTTAGTTTAATTCTTGGTGATAATATTTTTTATGGGAAACTTGATTTTTTCCGCAAAGCATTAAGTAAGAACCATGGGGGCTATATCTTTGGATACGAAGTTACCAATCCGAAAGATTTTGGAGTGGTCGAGCTCGACAAAAACGGTAAAATTGTTAGCATAGAAGAAAAACCAAAGCAACCAAAATCCGAATACGCGATTCCAGGATTATATATCTTTGATCATACTGTAAGTAAGCGAGCAAAGGAACAAGCACCAAGCAAAAGAGGTGAACTGGAAATTACCGATATTCAGTTATCCTATTTAAACGAATCCAAATTAGATTGCGAATTGATGGGACGAGGAATAGCTTGGTTGGATACCGGTACCCCCGAAAACCTAATAGAAGCTGGAATGTTTATACATTCAATCGAAAAGCGCCAAGGAAGGAAAATTGCATGTCTCGAGGAAATAGCATTATATAGTGGTTTTGTTTCGTTCGAGGACTTCGAAAAACACATCAAAACACTCCCAGAATGTAGTTATAAAAATTATTGCAAAAAAGTAATCAAAGAATTTTATATAAAATTGTAATTTTTTTCGGTTTAAATTGTCATAATAATTATTTCAAGTATATTATTTATGAAAGTTGGAAATATTACGTTACTGATATCATTATTTTTTCTTATTATTTCTTGCTCCGAAGAGAAAATAATTACAGAATTAAGCCCAGACAAACATATTTTAGTTGCTACCCACGACGGTTCGGTTGCAAAATTGTCGAGATTAACTTTCCCGAATGGAGAAGTAATTAAAAATGATGTTTATATGGATGCAAACGGAAAGCAAATTTCCAACAATAAAATAACTCAACTGGCAACATACCTACAAAATATCTATGTTGTTATTCCCGAAGATTATAAAGTAATGGTTCTCGACCGTACAACATTTAAATTAGTAGCAGAATTTACATTTAAGGAAGAAAACAAAATGCCTCGCAAAGTTGTACTTGCCAATGCAACCGAAGCATATTTGATATTTGATGATTTCGACCAAGTTTATTTAATCGATACTTATTACAACAAGATAGCAAGGAAAATACAACTCGAAGGAAATGCTTCCGATATATTAGCTGCGGGCAACCAAGTTTACATTACTGTTCCTTTGAAAAATCAGTTATCGATATTTGATACTCGCACCCATAAAATCGAAAGTAATATTCAAATAGACAACGTCCCCTATCTTGTACAAAAAAATGCAGACGGATCGATGATTTTAGTCATTTGTGCGGGAATTGGCAAGGTGCCGGGTGATTTTCGAGAAGCTATCTCACAACCATCTGTTGTTGCCTTGGACTTTAAAACCAATGCAATACTGTCCACCAACGAAATTAAACCTGCCAAAGTGGATTTACTTAAAGAGTATCCGAATATGTTTATTATTACCAATAATGATTGGGGATTTTTTGCTACTCAAAAATACTTGATTCGTATCGACGCAAAACAACCTCAGTACTCTGCAATGATAGAAGAAACTGGTTATTCCGAATTATTGCATAACAATATTTATAACGAATTTTATTTACTTTTAAATTTAACAAATCAGTCATTGATTCACCAGGTTGATCCAGTTCTTGCTAAGAAAAAAGAAAAGCTATCTCTTAATCAATTTGTAACATTTTTTACTTTAATGTAGAATGCTACACAGTTCTTTAATCAACCTCGAGTCTATTCTGTCGTTAGGATCCAAACTAAACGAGTCGCTCGATGTGGATTTCATTATGTCGTCTTCTTTACTTTCCTTAATGGGAAAATTGGTTTTAAAGAAGGGTTGTGGTTTTGTCCGTGATGGCAACTCTTTTCAGCAAGTTGTATGCAAAGGTACCAATGAAGAAGTCGCAATCAACAGTTATAATTTTACAGAAGATCAATTTTCCGAAATTAAAGAAGAAAGCCCTTTATATAATCAAGGATATCGATATATCATAAATCTAAAATCCCAGCAGAAAATAATTGGTTTAATTTTGTTAGGTCAACGTTTGCTAAGTAAAGAATTGTCCGACGACGAAATCAAGTATATTCAAATAGTTGGGTCTATCACTTCTACTGCATTGTCCAATACATTAAATTTCGAAGAACTAAAATCCGAAAGAGACATTATTCAACTACAAAACCTATTACTCCGAACTTTGATTGATATTAGCAATGATTTCAAAAATATTACTTCGCGAGAACATATTCTACGACTTTTCTCTCTTTATTTAAAAGGGAATCTTAGAATCAACCGCCATGCAATATACTTAACAAACAATCATCAAGCATCGCAGATTGTTAATGATTTTAATGAATCGCTCGATGGTAATATTCTTTCGCAATTTATAAACATTCCCGAAATTTCTTTTCGGGAGAATTTGCCAAGCGACATCTCTAAATATTTGCCAAAAGATGTTTCGATAATTGCACCACTTAATTATCATGGGGAGATAAAAGGTTATCTACTGGTTGGCAGTCGATTGGACAAAACTTCTTTTTTAGAAGAAAACCTAACTTTTATAGAATTACTTGCAAATTCATTAATAACAGCATTGGAAAACAATCGATTGTTTTTGGAAGAATTGGAAAAGGAAAAGCTGGAAAGAGAGCTGAATTTGGCAAAAGAAATTCAAAATAATTTACTGCCCAAGTCCAACCCTGCGATAGCTGGTTGGGATGTGGTTGGCAAATCATTACCAAGCAAAACGGTTGGAGGCGATTATTTTGATATTATTGAGTTATCGCAGAACGAATACTTGTTTATTATTGCAGATATTTCGGGCAAAGGAATACCCGCCGCATTGCTAATGTCCAACTTACAGGCAAGTATAAGAACTTTGATATCATTAAATCTTTCTTTGCAAGAATTGGTAACAAGAGTCAATACACTATTGTATAGCAATACTACTTATGACAAATTTGCAACAATGTTTGTTGCAAAGCTGAACAAATCAAATTCAACGTTTGAGTACATTAATGCTGGACATAATCCTCCGTTTTATATAAAATCCGACGGGTCAGTTGAGGAACTATCCGAAGGATGCTTATTGCTTGGTGTTGTCGATGACTTAGGCCAAGTTGACATGAACAAAATAATTTTCAATACCAATGAATTGGTTTTGCTATATACCGATGGTATTAACGAGGCATTGAATATTAATCATCAAGAGTTTGGCACCAGCAGGATGATAGAAAATATTTTGAGTTGTATCCAATCTGGAAGTAAAATAATACTCGAAACAATTTACTCAAATGTTAAACTTTTTTCTGTAGGAATGGAACAATACGATGATATGACCGCAATCATAATTAAAAAGGAATAATATGTTAGTAAAAATAACAAGATTACACGATAAATATAACGACTTGCCTTTGCCTCACTACGCCACCGATGGCAGTGCAGGGATGGATATATATGCGGCAGTCGACGAGCCTATAACAATCGATCCCCAGTCAACGGTGCTTATCCCAACAAATATTGTTATTGAATTGGAGGTTGGTTATGAATGTCAGGTTCGCAGCCGTAGTGGTTTGGCTATTAAAAACGGTATTTTTGCATTGAATGCTCCGGGAACGATTGATAGCGATTACCGAGGCGAGGTAAAAATTATTTTATCAAATTTTGGAAAAGAGCCATTTGTTGTTTCCAGAGGCGACAGGATAGCTCAATTGGTGTTTGCAAAGTACGAAAAAGCTACATTTGTCGAAGTATCGGAATTAAGCGAAACCAAACGAGGAGCGGGAGGTTTCGGCAGTACTGGGAGCTGACAGGTCGTTATCTTCTACAATGCCAATGTTCCCAATATTGTTTCCTTTGTTGCTCCAGTTGCAGAAGGGATATTGCCGGGTTCTCCATTTAAAAACAAATAACCCAAAAAAGCGAAAGCTATTGATTCTTTAAAATCCGGATTAATCTCGTACTGTTCAGTTGTATTAACTGTATAATCGCGTAAGTAGTTCTTCAAGCAATCCATCAAGAAATTATTTCTAGCACCTCCGCCAGATACAATGATTTCGTAACTCGAATCCGAATACTTTTTAACATTATTAGCTATTGTGTAAGCAGTGTAATGTGTGAGCGTATTCAGCATATCGTTGGGATTTACCACATGAGGTATAATATCTATAGATTCATTAATAAATGTGCTGTTATAGTATTCTCTGCCCGTGGATTTAGGAGGTTCAATTTTTTGATAATTATCATTTTCGATTAAGTTATAGAATAATTCCTTATTGAACAATCCAGAGAGAGCAATTTCGCCATTTTGGTCATAAGGCTTATTAAAATGTTCTTTTACATAGGTATCGATTAGAACGTTTCCTGGCCCACAATCGAATGCAATAATATCGTTAAGAGTGCACTTCTTTGGTAATATAGTAATATTGGATATTCCACCAATATTAACACAAATACGGCTTTTGTCGTTGGATCGAAAAGTATAGTAATCGAAAATTGGAACCAGCGGAGCCCCTTGCCCTTTTAAAGCAATATCGCCAGCTCGGAAATCCCCTATAACCGACACCTCAATTTTTTTTGCAAGTGCGCTAATATTTATTGCCTGGTAAGTTGACGAGACCAATTTACCCAAGAATTCTTCCAAACTTGGGTTATGCCAAATAGTTTGTCCGTGGACTGCAACAAAATCAGGCGACAATTTTAGGTATTGTTCAATAAAATGAGTTAAAGCTTGTCCGTAAACTTCAGAAATAAAATAATTAAACTGCGATAATTCAGCCAGGGTTATTTTTTCTGTAAGGCATTTTTTTACAAACTCCTTTGTATCAGAAGGGTAAGAATAGGATTTAGAAACAATTACATTAAATTCATTAAGAGAATTCCCTGAGAATTGAACAGCAGAAATATCGATACCATCGCATGATGTACCAGTCATTACACCAACCCCAATTCGGTTTTCCCAGGAAAAATTAATTTTTTTCATTTTGTTATAAAATATTTATTCAAATATAACTGATTTTTATCAAAAAATTGTTAATTTTATTATTTAGGATATTACACAAGTGAATTTTATTACACAGGATGTGCTCTAAGTAGAAATGAAAAAGGGGATAAAACAATGATTGCAGCAATAATTGTAGGAACTGTTGTGGGATTTGTTCTAGCCATAGCTCCAGGCCCAGTGAGCGTTACAGCTGCAAAAATGACCTTGTTTAATACTAAAAAAAGCGCCTTTTCTCTTGCTTATGCTACTGCTTTTATCGACTTTATCTTTGCATTAGTTGCAACTTTTGCAGCAACAGCTATAAGTGCAGCAATTTCGGAGTTCGCTGCTGATAATACATTTTTTGTTGGGATATTACAAATATCTATCGTCCTGGGATTTATAGTATTCGGAATATACAGTTTGATGAAAAGTAAAAAAATCAATGCCGATACTTTTTATCAGCAAGCTGAAAAGGGAAACAAACACCTAGCCCAATTACAAACAAAGGGACCCTTGATTTTTGGTGCTGCAATTGCATTTTCCAATATTGCCAACCCAACATTCTTACCTTCGCTTACCTATATCTCATTACAGGTTCAAACTTTACACTTTTTTCATATTGATTCGACAACAAAATTTCTTTACGCTTTAGGCTTCGGACTGGGCAACTTTCTTTGGTTAGCATTGTTGGTAAATATAATTTCTTTCAATAAACACAGAATGAGCTTTAAGTTTCAGCAACGAATCCACCAATTTGCCGGCATAACATTCATAAGTTTCGGAACAATACTTGGTTATCGGTTATTCCAGTTAATTCACTGGCCAGATCTTGTTAGATTGTTATTTGCGGTGTAATGTAACTTTCTACACTATTTAAACGTATATAGAAAATCATTTGGAGTTTTTATGAACAAATTAAAATTTGCTCTTGTAGCATTTTTTTGTACTATCTTTTTTATCAACCAATCTTATTTCACAAAATAATGAAGTAAAAATCCCATTGGATTCACGGGTTAAAACCGGCAAATTGTCCAATGGAATGACTTATTTCATTATGAACAATAAGAAACCCGAAAATCGTGCTGAATTGCGTTTAGTTGTGAATGCAGGTTCGGTATGCGAGGATGATGACCAAAAGGGTTTGGCTCATTTCTGCGAACACATGGCTTTCAATGGAACAAAAAACTTTCCCCGACAAGCATTAATTGATTATGTTCAACTTATAGGTATGCAATTCGGACCTGATTTAAATGCCTATACTTCGTTCGACGAAACCGTGTACATGCTACAGGTGCCAACAGACAAGAAGGAAATTCTCGAAAAAGGATTATTAATCCTTCAAGACTGGGGTAGTAACATCTCATTTTTAGATGACGAAATCGACAAGGAAAGAGGAGTAATTTGGGAGGAATGGCGTTCTGGTAAAGGTGCCGAGGAACGTATTTACCAAAAACAATTGCCTTATATGTTCTATGATTCCAAGTATGCCCAACGCGACGTCATTGGTGATACTTCAATAATATTGCATGCCCCTTACGATACTTTCCGAAGATTCTATCGCGACTGGTACCGACCCAACAATATGGCAGTTATCGTTGTTGGCGATGTTGATGTAAACTATATTGAGAATTATATTAAAACAAACTTTAGCAAATTGGAGAATCCCCCCAACCCAAGAACAAGAGAAAAATATACCTTAGGCAAACCAAATCAACCATTAATCTCAGTCGAAACCGACAAAGAATTATCATATCCACAAATATCAGTTACATTCTTGCACCCCGAAAGAAGCAATATTTACGAAAAATTTATTGAAATGCAATTAACCGAAAGATTGTTTGCAACAATGCTGAATAATAGATACAATGAATACAGAACAACACCCAAACCTCCATTTATGTTTGCTTTCGGAAGTTACGATTCATATATAGGTGATAAAGATGCATTTCAAGCAATGTGCTATGCCAAAGCTGATGATATTGAATACTCCTACCGGACTTTATTATCTGAACTTTTCCGTGCCTATCAAACAGGCTTTACTGCATCGGAATTGGAAAGAGCAAAAACACAACTAATAAGGGGTATCGAAAAGCAAATCGATGAAATGGATAAAACAGAATCAAGAAATTATGCAAGTAGATTAATCCAATACTTTTTGAACGAAACACCAATGGCTGAACCCAAAAAAGCGATGGAATATGCAAATATTCATCTCAAGAACATATCCATCGATGAAGCAAACAATCGCTATAAAGAAATAATTACGCCGCAGAACCCAATCATCATGATTTCTGCACCCGAGATGGAAGGCGTTAAATATCCCGAAAAAAATGCGGCACTTGCACTGTTTAATGAAATTAAAAATTCTAATTTGGTCGCTTATATAGATAAAGTTTCCGATAAACCTTTGTTTAGCAAAAAAATTCAAGCTGGCAAGATTACCAAAGAAACAAAAAATGAAAAGTTGGATTACTACGATTTAACTTTATCAAATGGAGTTAGAGTAATATTAAAGAAAACCGACTTCAAAAATGACGAAATACTAATTCAAGCATTTAGTGAAGGTGGAAGTTCGCTAGTTTCAAATAGTGATTTACCTGCAATGCAATTAGCAGCTCAAGTGATATCACAAAGCGGAATTGATGAATTTGATTTCAATACATTGAACAAAATGTTATCCGGAAAAATTGCCAGGGTTTCACCCTACATCAGTAATCTGGAAGAATGTCTTAATGGTAGTTCTTCAGTTAAGGACATAGAGGCATTTTTCCAACTCATACACCTATATTTCACCAATCCACGATTTGACAATAATGCTTTCCAAGCTGTTATAAATCAATACAAGGACAGAATAAAAGCTGACGCAAATAATCCAGAGAGCGTTTTCTTCGATTCTACGAGGGCAATAACCTATGAGTATAACCCAAGAATGATGTCGTTAACTAACGAACAACTTGATAAAATTGATGGAAATAAACTATTCGAATCCTACAAACAGAGATTTGCCAACCCAGCCGATTTTACTTTCATCTTTATTGGCTCAATTGATATAGATGCTACCAAGAAATTAATTGAAACATATATTGCAAGCTTAAAAACAAGCAAAACAAAAGAGAAATGGGTGGATAATAAAGTGCGACCAACCAAAAAATCTGTAAACTGGAGTTTCTTTAAAGGTATGGATCATAAAAGCGTTGTATTGTTGCAGCAATATGGTGATTTTGTTTACAATCCTCAAAACCGTTTGGCAATGCGAGCATTGAACGAATATCTTGATAATAGATTACGAGAAGTGATTCGCGAGGACAAAAGTGGTACCTATGGAGCTTATGCAGGATTGAGCGGTTCCAAGTATCCTTATGAAAACTATTCAATGACTGTATATTGGGGTTGCCAACCCGAAAGAGTAGATGAGCTTACCAATGCAGTTATTGACATATTTAAAGAACTTAAGACCAAAGATGCTGACGACAAAAATATCCAAAAGATAAAAGAAACATTTATTCGGGATTGGGAAATGAGGAAAATCGAAAATCGTTATTGGGCTGGGATAATCAAAAATTCAATTTTCTATAATGAGGATGCTTCCTACATTTCTGAATTCAATAAAATGATAGAAAAAATTGATGCAAAAATGATTCGCGATGCTGCTAATAAGTACATCGACGAAAATAAGATTATCAAGTTCAAACTATTTCCGGAAAGTATGAAAAACTAATATTAATAATTATAAAAAAATGGCTGTCTGATTTAAATTGGACAGCCTTTTTTGTATAAAATTGCAAATAGAAAAAAAATACTATTCTTCTTCGTTGATTACCCATACTTTAATTGAGGTAGTAACTTCGTTGTGGACTTTAATTCTCACATCGAATACACCCAAAGTTTTGATTGGTACTTCCAATAGAATGTTCTTCTTTTCGATAGTGTAGTTCAATTCTGTTAATTTATCTGCTATTAGTTGATTAGTTACAGATGCATATAAGTTACCTTCTTCAGTAACCTTCATAGATATCGAAAGTTGCATTCCGCTTAGTTCCGAAGCTAGCTTCTCTGCAATTTCTTTATCTTTTGCTAACTTGGAGAGCATTTTTCTTTTTTCGATTTCGATGCTTCTCAAAGCATTTTCAGTAGCCAAATAAGCTAATTCGCGAGGAAATAAATAATTACGTGCATAACCATCTTTGACGTTAACTACATCTCCGATTGTGCCCAAATTTTGTACATGTTTTCTAAGTATCACTTTCATTTTCTACTTTCCTTCTTAATTAACTGATTAACTTACGTTATTGTTTGTTTCTTCAACAATCGGTACTTCGGCTTCAACAATCTCCCTTGTCACATCCTGGCCTTCTTCCATTGCTCGCTTAGTCCTAATTTCCAATAGTTTTGGATCAATTTGCAAAGTTAGGTGTCGAAGAATCGTATCGTCCAATGTCATAAATCTTTCCAGAGATGGAATAAATTCTGGAATTGACTGATAAATCAGGTTAACATAAAACCCGTTGTGTTTTTTGTTGATGGGGTAAGCAAGACGTTTTCTGCCCCATTTATTTATTTCTTGAATTGTACCGCTATTATTACTAATTTGGTTAATCACTTTATTGACAACTGCTTCGATATCGTTATCTTCCAAAGCAGCATTCACTATAAAAGTGGTTTCGTATAATCGGCGTTCACTCATTTAATCTCCATCCGAATATTTCAAATAAAGAATTACAAAATTACGAATTATTTTCTAAATAATTGTTTTTATTTGTATTTAATTTACTAAAATTGGTTTAATAATCTTTTATCATTTTCATATAATAGTCTTATATCATCGATTCCAGTTCGCAACATAGTTACTCTTTCGATTCCAAAACCGAATGCGTAACCAGTAAATTCTTCGGGATCGATTCCACCGGCTTTGAGTACGTTTGGATGTACCATGCCACACCCTGCAATTTCTAACCAACCACTATATTTGCAAACTCTGCAACCTTTGCCGGAACATAGAAAGCAAGTTATATCCATTTCGGCACTTGGTTCTGTAAACGGAAAGAAAGATGGCCTGAATCGGAATTTTATGTTGTTTCCATATAATTTCCGAGCAAAAGTCATCATTGTTGCTTTTAATTCTGCAAAAGAAACATTGCGGTCGATATAGAGTCCTTCGATTTGATGAAATTCAGCAAGCGATCTGGCGCTAATAGCCTCGTTGCGATACACTCTGCCGGGCATAATACTTCTTATAGGTGGCCTCATTCCCTGCATAACTCTTATTTGCACTGGCGAAGTGTGGGTTCGGAGCAGCAAATTATTGCCATTTTTCATAAAGAATGTATCTTGCATATCACGGGCAGGATGGTCTGGAGGAAAGTTGAGCGCATCGAAGTTATGAAATTCATCTTCAATATCGGGTCCCTCGGCAATAGCAAATCCCATTTCCACAAATATTTCCATCATCTTTTCCATGGTCTGATAAACCGGATGGGATGAACCCAATGGCATTACTCGCCCTGGAAGAGTCAAGTCGATATTGGATTGAGTTTCCTTAATGGATTCGAATTGTTCTTTTAGATTATTGAACTTTTCTTCAGTGTTTTTACGAAGAATATTCAATTCTTTGCCAATAAGGGGTTTGTCCTCTTTTGGCACGTCCTTCAATCTATCGAACAGAACTTGCACTTTGCCTTTTTTAACTAGGTATTCCAAACGGAAATGTTCTAATGAATCTAAATCCACAACCGAAGCAAATGATTGCTCTATTTCGGATTGCAATATTTTAATTTCATCAAACATTTTCTAGGATACTTTTTGTACGATTACCTTGAAAACTTCTGGTTTTTCCATAGCATAGAAAGCTAACAACTTGCGATTAATAAGAATGCTATTCTTTTTCAAGTTGTTCATCAATCGAGAATAAGTGGTGCCATTCAATCTGGCAGCAGCATTAATACGAATAATCCACATACTGCGGAATTGACGTTTTTTGAGCTTTCGGCCAACGAAAGCGTGCTGTAGACCTTTCTCGATGTGATTTTTCGCAACCGTCCAAACATTTTTACGTCTTCCCCAATACCCTTTACCGAGTTTGAGAAATTTGACTCTCCGACGGTGCGATGCTACTTTGTTTTTTGCTCTTGGCATTTAAAATTTCCTTTAATTTGTTATACAAATTGTTATTTAATGCTGTGGGAGAGCATCCTTCCCACAAACATGATGTAGTTGTGTTTTTTGAGAACAAACAGCAATGATTATTATCTCATTGCTAACATACGTTTAATTGCGGGTTCATTTGTTGGATGAACTAGTGTAGATTGTCGTAAGTTTCTCTTACGTTTTTGAGATTTCTTGGTTAGAATGTGGCTATGATATGCTTTATCGCGCATCAAATGACCACTGCCTGTTACCTTAAATCTCTTCTTGGCTGAGCCTCTGGTTTTCATCTTTGGCATTTTTGCACCCAAAAAAATAATAAAAAAGTTATTGAACTTTTGATTTTCAAAGATATGTAAATTACAAAAAAGTTTACAAATAATTGTTAAGTTACTAATTTTAATTAGTTTTTTGCAGTTTTTGTATTTTTGCTTTATCGGGAGACAAAGTTAGACTAAGTTTTTTTCCTTCTAATTTTGCAGGCGAATCTACTTTTGAGATATCTTGCAATTCTTCTACTAGTTTTTTTAGAAGCTCTTCTCCAACTTTTTGATTTAAAATCTCGCGTCCACGGAAAAATACGGTGGCTTTCACTTTGTTTCCTTCGAGCAGAAACTCTCGTGCGTGGCGAGATTTAAAATTAAAGTCGTGGGATGCAATTCTTGCAGTAAACCTCAATTCCTTCATTTGTTGAGCTGCGGCCTGTCTTTTTTGAACTTTTTCGCGCTTTTGTTGTTCATATACAAATTTGGCATAGTCCATTATTTTACATACTGGGGGGTTAGCACCTGGCGATATTTCTACCAAATCTAAATCTCTTTGTTCCGCCATTCTTAAAGCTTCATTAACTGATACGATACCGACCATTTTGCCTTCGCTATTGATTAGTCGGATTTCTTTTGCCCTTATCTGGTGATTTAAGCGGTTTTTGGATTTGTCGTCTGCATTACTGTCAAAATTTGGTTTGAATGTTTTCAAATTTCCTCAAAATTATTAAACAAAATAATATTATATTAACTTACAAAATTAAAAATTATTTTATTTGATAATTCATTTCTTTTCGGTTTTTTAAACTTTTTTTGTTTTTTTTCGTATTTCATATTCATAATTGATTTAATTTTGAAATAAAAAAAGGTGATAAAATGTCCGAAAACAACTATTCTCAATTTCAATCTCCACAACCATATGTTCCAATGTCGAAACGTCGGAATAGATGGATATTGCCAACAATTCTAATTATTGTAATTATTGCAATAATTTCTGTCCCATTTATTTTGGTGGGAGTTTTTTTTAGTGGTATATCTCAATTCGAATCCCAACCTATTGATGTATCCAAGAACAGTGTGCTCGAAATTAACCTGAATTCTTTTGCGGAAGCTCCCAAAATGGATCCATTTAGTATTTTCGAAGTTGCTGGCAATCGTCAAACATTGTTTAACATTGTTGCTCAGATAGAAAATGCCAAATACGACGATCGTATAGAAGGTATTGTTCTCCGCGATGGAATGGGACAGTACGGTTTTGGTGTGGCCCGTGAATTAATAACTGCTCTTAAGAGTTTTAAGGAATCAGGTAAGTTTATTTATTCATATTTTACCTTTGCAACCGAAAACGTGTATATGGTTGCATCGGTATCGGATAGCATCTTTGCCCCGAAAATGGGATTTTTCGAGCTTAATGGATACGGAGTCTCGAGTATGTTCCTCAAAGGTTTCTTCGATAAAATCGGGGTAGATTTTTATGTTGAACACTTCGAAGATTTCAAATCTGCGGGCGAATCATTTAGCAGAACAAAATTTTCTGATTCTGCAAAAAAACAACTTCGAATTCTTGTAGAACAACGCTATGACGAGTTTTTGAATACAGTAGCAGAAAACAGAAATATAGATCGGACCGTTTTCAGTTCTGCTGTGAACCGTGGGCAGTATTCTTCGGATTCGCTTATAGCACTTAAATTAATTGATGGTATTTGCACTCCCGACGAATTTAAGGACAAAGTCCACTATAAAGTATTTGGAGAATTGCCAAAGGATGAAAAGAACGATAAGAAAAATGATAAAAAATCGAGCAAAATTAGTTATATAAGCGTATTTGATTATGCCACCGACCCAATTACTACAGATATTTACGATGAAAATATTAAAATAGCATATATCGAAACCGAAGGTGCGATAACTTCTTCGGACCAAAACATGAGTGGTCAGGAAGATGGAATTACTGATGGTAAATTAATCAAAGATTTGGAAGATGCACGCAAAGACCCTAAAATAAAAGCTGTAATTATCCGAATTAACAGCCCAGGCGGAAGTGCATTGGCTAGCGATAATATTTGGTATGCAATTCAAAAGGTTAGAAAAGAAAAACCTGTTTATGCTTCAATGGGCGATGTTGCAGCATCCGGTGGTTATTATATCTCGATGGCATGCGATTCTATTATTGCTTATCCAAATACGATTACTGGTTCAATCGGTGTGATTTCGATGGTACCAAACTTAACCGGAACTCTCGATAAGCTAGGGCTATCGGTGGATACAATTAATGTAGGTGATAATTCTCAGTTTATGAACGGTACAATGCCATTTAAAGAATCGGATAAAGCAAAATTTAGAGAGCTCATGAAAACTATTTACGACGACTTCGTGGGCAAAGCTGCTAAATCGCGAAAAATGGAATTCGATCAATTGAGAGCCCTTGCAAAAGGTAGAGTTTGGACAGGTACCGATGCAAAAAGAGTAGGCTTAGTCGATACATTAGGGACTGTGAAAACTGCCTTCGAAATTGCAAAAAATCGTATCGGCATTCCTAAAGGTAAAAAAGTGTATGTTGAATTCTATCCAAAACTCGACCAGTCTTTAGAAGAATTTGTGAAGTTTTTAAAGAATTTTGGCCGTAATTTCAAATCACAAGGTGTTATGGACCAAATTACACGTGGAACCGATTTGGAAGTTGCTCAGAAATTATATAATTCATTACCAACTTTTATGCAAGAACAAATAAAGTACAATATGAGATTAATCGAAATAAGCAAGAAAGAAAATGTTTTACTTTCACTTCCTTTTTATATCCAATAATTGGAGTTTAACCAAATGTTCAAAAATTTATTAATACTCGCAGTAGTCATATTTTCCATAACCTTCTCCGCAAAAAGCGAAGAAGGTATGTGGACATATTTCAATTTACCCTTAAGGCAAATTGAAGAAAAGTATAATTTTAAACCTACACAGCAATGGCTCGATAAAGTAAGGTTATCGTCTATTAGATTTATGGATGGAGGTTCAGGTTCGTTTGTATCAGCCAATGGTTTAGTGATGACCAACCATCACGTTGGTGTGGGGCAAATAACTAAACTCTCTACTCAAGGCAAGGACTACGTTAATGAAGGATTTTATGCCAAATCTCTCTCCGAAGAATTAAAATGTAAGGACTTAGAAGTTAATGTATTAGTCAATATGATTGATGTTACTTCCAGAGTGAAAGCAGTTGCCAAAGAAAATATGTCTGCAAAGGATATCAACGAAGCTCGAAATAAAGAAATCGATAAAATCGAATCTGTATATTTCGAAAAAACTGGCTTGCGTTCCGATGTTGTTAGCTTTTATAACGGTGGCGAATTTTGGTTATACCAATACAAGAAATACACAGATGTTAGGTTGGTGTTTGCTCCCGAACGCAATGCCGCATATTTTGGTGGAGATAACGACAATTTCACTTTCCCAAGGTGGAATTTGGATGTAACTTTCTTTAGAGTTTACGAGAACGATAAACCATTAAAGACTGATAATTTCTTTAAGTGGAGCAAAAATGGTGCAGCCAATGATGAATTAGTATTTATGTCGGGTCATCCAGGTCGTACAAGCCGATTGAAGACTTATGCACAAATTAAGTTTGCCCGCGAATATTCTATTCCACATCGTTTGGAAATGATACAAACAACATTGGATGCACTGGGCAACTTTGCCCGTCAAGGCGAAGAGCAAGCTCGCCGGGCTTTGATTTATCAATTCGGATACGAAAATAGCAAAAAAGCTATGATGGGACAGCTTAATGGATTGAAAAATCCTGACTTGATGATTTTGAAAGAAAATGAAGAAAAAGACTTTCACGGCAGAATATTGCAAAATCCAGAAATGGTAAAGCAATATATGAAATACTTTGGTCAGATTGAGGAACTTATAAAGCTATACGAAACAAAGTACTATAAGAGAGAGTATCGGAGCTTTAGCTCCAGATTGTTCGGTATTGCATTGGGTATGGTTCGCTATGCAACCGAAAGCATTAAACCCGATGACGAACGCTTACCTGGGTATAACGAGGCATCGCTTCCAGCGATGAAGTTCCGATTGCTATCACCCGCACCAATCTACAAAGATGTGGATAAAGCTTTAACGTGGGCAAGCGTAAAATATTCGTTACATAAGTTGGACGTAACCGACGAATTCTGGCGGTTGTTTTTCGAAGGTGCAGATCCTCGACAAGTTGTAAATAAGATGATTGATGATTCGAAACTCGACAACCTGGAAATACGCAAATCATTGCTCGATGGTGGATTGGATGCACTAAAGAAATCCGACGACCCAATGATTCAGATTGCTTTAAAAGTAGATGAATTCCTTAGAAAGGACGAAAAAGAATTTCGCGACAACTACGAAAGCAAACTAAGAGAAGCCGAAGAGAGAATTGCCGAAGCTCGATTTGCAGTATATGGAAAAACCAAATATCCCGACGCCAACTTCACTTTGCGTTTAACTTACGGTACAGTAAAAGGTTACCCAATGAATGGAACTATTGCACCAACATTTACTACTTTTTATGGTATGTTCGACCGTGCCGTTTCATTCGGCAACAAAGGAGACTTTGAATTGCCAAAACGATATTGGGACAAATTACCAAAATTAGATTTATCTACTCCTGTCAATTTTGTATCCACTTGCGATATTATTGGTGGGAACAGTGGTTCCCCAACTATAAATAAAGATGCTGAAATCGTTGGTATAGTTTTCGATGGTAATATAGAAAGTTTGCCCGGCGATTATGTTTACGACCTTAATGCAAACAGAGCCGTAAGCGTACATTCCAATTTCATTCTCTATACTTTACGAAATCTTTATGATGCCAATAAGTTGGCCGACGAATTAATTGGAAAATAAACATAAAAAAATAGAATAAAGCAAGGCTGTCCCGAAAGGTGCAGCCTTTTTTTATCCTGATCATTTACTTTTCTTCTTTTGGTGGGCGAACCAAAAAGATATTAGAAGGGTCGTCTTGCAAGGTTTGTAACGAATTTCGCAGTTCCTGATTAGTTTTTCGGATATCTTCGATTAAGCTGTTAAGCGACAGTATCAACAAATCCGTTCTTAAGCTAACTTTGCGTATAGTATTATTCACCGTTTTCATAGTAGTGTCATAATCGTAATACACTTTGTCCAAAAATGGCCCTATCTCGACTTGCTCAACTTTCTTTTTCAACTCGTTAACCGTTGCTAACAGCTGATCGGCAGAATTGGCAATATTATAGGAAGTATTAATAAAATTATCCACGACTTGGGTTGTATCCAATTGGTTGAAAAAGGTAGAGAAATTTTTAGTTGCCATTTCCACATTGTCGATGGATTTCTTAATTCCGGGGTCCGATAGTAACGAATTGAAGTTTGCCATAAGTTGTATTAATTCATAGGAAATTTTGCTAAATTGAACTTGCATCAAATTCTCCATAACCTGTTTTGCGGCAATAGCAATTTCGTCGATTCCCGAAGGTGCGGAGTGTATTACTGGGTGTGGAGGTTTGAATCCTAAAGACATAGGAGGGAAATTCTGTCCCTTTTCTGGTTTGAATATTTGCAGGAATTTGCCCCCAGCGATGCCCGAAAATTCTGATTTTATTCTCATTTCGGGAGTTATCGAAACTTTGGGGTCTAATTGCATTTCCACTTCGATATACTTGCCATTAGGCGAAATAGCCACATTGGATACATTGCCAACTGGCACTCCAAGGTATTTAACAGGCGAACCTTTTTCCAATCCCTGAATAGAACTGTCGAAATATGTTACATAAATGCTCTTTTGTTTGAAAAATTCATTGGCTCCAAGCCAAAATATTGTTCCAACCAATACTCCAATCGCAACTATAACAAATAATCCTATAAAAAAACTCGAGCTTATTTTACCTTTTCCCATATTTCACCTAAAATATTAATTAAACTATCCTATTAATTAAATTTACGATTAAAGAAATTATATATTAATTTATTGTCTGAATTCTTCAACTCTTCGGGAGTTCCTATTGCCAAAATACCCTGAACTGATTTATCGAGCATCACAACCCTATGGGCAACATTCATTATACTTGCTAATTCGTGAGTAACAATAATCATAGTAGTGCCAAGTGCCCGATTTAACTCTATAATCAGATTATCCAACGAAGCAGATGTAATTGGGTCGAGTCCTGATGCAGGCTCATCGAAGAACAGAATTTCTGGGTCGAGTGCCATTGCCCTTGCCAATGCAGCACGCTTTTTCATCCCGCCACTTATTTCTGATGGCAAATAATCCTGGAATCCGTCCAATCCAACAGATGCAAGTTTAATTTTAATTACTTCTTCAATATCACTATCAGAAAATTTAGTATAACTTTTTAAGGGCAAAGCAATATTTTCTGCCAGTGTCATCGATGCCAACAATCCACCCAATTGGAACATAACCCCAAACTTTTTAATTATCTTTTCCTGCACTTTAGGTGGAGATGGATAGTATTTTTCGCCGGATACATAAATTTCGCCAGTTGTGGGTGATTCTAAACCAATTATTTGTCGCAACAAAGTACTTTTGCCACAACCACTCCCCCCAACTATGCACAATATTTCACCTCGCTTAATCTCTAAATTAATGTTTTCCAATACGGTTTGCTTTCCGTAATGTTTACTTAAATCATTTATTTCAATAATTTTTTCCATTTTATAGACCAATTATTGGAAACAAAAGGGTGAACAAAGCATCTATCAATATAATATTGAAAATGGAGGTTACTACACTCGATGTTGTATAGCGGCCTACACTCTCGGCTCCTCCGCTCACCTGGAACCCGCGAAAGCAACCAATAACGACAATTATCAGCCCGAAAATGCAGGATTTTATCAATCCCGACAGAACGTCGTTCAATCCCAAAGCAACTTGCATTCTATTGAAATAACTTACCGAAGTGATATCCAAGGTTGTTAACGAGGCAAGCAAACCACCTAAAATCCCTACAAGGTCTGCAAGGATAACAATTAAAGGCATTGCAATTACGATTGCCACCAATCTAGGCATAACCAAAAAATCAACAATGTTGAAACCCATTACTCTGAGTGCATCGATTTCTTCGCTTACCTTCATTGTTCCAATTTCGGCAGTAAAAGCCGAACCAGAACGACCTGCTACGATTATGGCAACCATCAAAGGACCAAGTTCACGTGTGATTGAAATACTAATTAAATCGGCAATAAATACATCTGCCCCGAATTCTTTTAATTGCAAAGCTCCTTGGTAACCAGTTATCAAACCAATTAAAAAAACTATCAACAACGAAATGGGAAGAGCATTTGCACCAATTAAAGTGAATTGCTCCGGGAAATCGGCCCACCGAATAGATCGAGGCGAGTATAGGAGTTTGAAACTACTGCGAATTATATCTCCAATTAAATTTAGTAGCGTAATGAAATCAAGTGTGAATTTTACAAAAATATTTCCAGTATTTTCGAAAAAACGGAAAAAAAGACCAAGTTTATCTTGGATATTTTGATTATCATTTACCTTTATTTTTTCCAGATAATTAATATAATTTGCCAAATCTTCTGATGTGCCGAACAACTCTGTTCCAATTTTGCGTTGAACCGATATTGTTTTAATTTTTTTAATTAACAGATATATAAGGGTATCATATTTGCTAACTTGTGATAAATCAATACGAATTATTTGGATATTTTCAAAATTTTGTTGAGAAACTGATTTTAAATCATAATCCTGAGCAAATTCGTTTGTAACTTCGCCAAAAATACTCAAGACCAAGGTATTGCCTTGGATTTCTACTTTGACAGTATTTTCATTTTTAGATTTCAATTATTTTTAGAACATTATCCTGAAGTAATTTCAAATTTAATGAAATGGATTGAATATTCTCCATTTTCTTCGTAATTTTGATAACGAATGAAACCCGAAATTAAAATAGCGCTTCGATATATTTTTTCGAAACATCAGTTTAATTTTATCACAATAATAAATTTCCTTTCATTGATTGGTATTACGATTGGTGTTGCATCCCTTATAATTGTACTGTCAATCTTTAATGCTTTCCAATCGATAGCAATCGAACAAATTGTTGGATTCGACCCACATATTATAATAAACAGCAGTAAATCCAATAGCAAGGAGTTAAAATCCTCGATACGAGAAAATTTGAATGTTAAGACTATTGCAAATGTAAATGAAATGCGTATTGTATCACTAAACGAGAACACTGCCCGTGTTGTAAATTTTTTGACTATCGATACCAACGACAAAGAATATCTCGATAATATCAGGTCGTCGATGATAATGGGGACAGTATCTGCTATCGGGATATCAAACATACCCAAGATACTAATTGGTGCAGCTCTTGCGGATGCACTACACGTGCTGGTTGGAGATACAATTAATCTGACGACTGCCAAAGATATCGAAACAAGCATTGTTGGGATGTCCTTGCCAAATTTTGAGCAAGCGGTGGTTGGTGGTATTTATAAATCGAATATCAAAGATTATGATTATAATTATATTTTTTCTCTTTACGATGTTTTTGTTGATGATCAACCAACAAATCAATCCAAGCTATTTATAAAAGTTCATAATTTGGATAAAATAGATAAGACTGTTAAACAAATAACAGCAATTTACCCTAAACTGGAAATACAGACTTGGAAAGAATTAAATAAAGAATACTATGGAGTGATGAAATTCGAAAAAATGGCTACAACATTTGTGCTGGGATTAATACTGCTTGTTGCAATTTTCAATGTTTTTGCTTCATTGGTGATGACCGTAATCGAAAAGAAAAAAGATATTGCAATCCTTCGTGCAATGGGAGCTACAGATAATAGTATAAGAAAAATCTATTTTTTCGATGGTGCAATAATTGGATTAATTGGCTCGGTTGCGGGTGGTTTATTGGGGCTATTGTTGTGTTATTTACAAATAGAATATAAGTTATTTGAAATAGATGGAACGAAATATATTTTGGATGCAATTCCAGTGGAGGTGCATTTATTGGATGTGTTTATGATTGTGTTTTTTTCGTTGATTTTGTCGTTTCTTGTTACGATTTATCCATCCTATCGGGCAAGTAAATTAAGTATTGTCGAAAGTTTAAGGGAAGAATGATGAAAATTATAGTTTCTTTTGGCGACCCAAATGGAATAGGTTTCGAAACCTTTGTAAAGTCTTTTTTTATTTCTAAATCAGCATTCGAGAATATTGATTTCACAATTGCAGCAAATAAAGCTACAATTGAAGAGTACATCAGCAAATGCGGGTTAAACGCATCTTTGGAAGGCAATAATCTAATGATTAATGATCAAATAGTTGCAATATTGGACGTTCCGTACACAGAAGTGCAGTTCGGTCGCATAACTATTGAAGCAGGCAAATTTGCCTACGACTCCTTGCAAATGGCTACAAATCTCGTTAAACAGAACAAATATGATGCACTATTGACTTTGCCAATTTCCAAATACTCGATTTCTCTGGCGGGCTTTCATTTCCCGGGACATACGGAATATCTTGCTTCGGTCGATAATTGCAAGGATTGCCTAATGATTCTGTTCAACGAAAAAATGAAAGTAGCATTGGCAACAATACATATACCAATAAAGGAAGTTGCGCCCAAAATCACAAATGAATTATTGACGAAAAAAATTTCTACTTTTCACGAGTCATTAAAATCAGATTTCGGCTCGATATCACCAAAAATTGCTGTTCTATCGCTTAATCCACATTCTGGAGAAAATGGGAAAATAGGCTCTGAAGAAGCTGAAATAATAGAACCAGTAATTAACAAATTTCAAAGTGGGTTATGGGCTGTATATGGACCATTTGCGTCAGATTCATTCTTCAGAAACGATGATTATTTAAAGTATGATGGAATTTTTGCAATGTACCACGATCAAGGACTAATTCCATTAAAGATGAACTCACGCAATGGTGGAGTCAATTATACCGCTGGATTGACCTTTATAAGAGTATCGCCCGACCACGGTACTGCTTACGATATTGCTGGGATGAATATTGCCGATCCGATGAGTACCTGTCAAGCAATTATTTGGTCCGAAATTATTCATAATTATCGTACAAGGTAATTCAATTTCAAAAAAATATTTTCGTCTATTAACCTACTTTTTTGATTAAAAAAATATAGAGGTTAATATGATTAAACAAAATCGTTTAAATCCCTTTGCGACCATATTTGGCGTAATTTTAATTTCAACAATTATAATTTCGGTTATAAATCCAAACTTTTTTTTGGCAATTGCTCAGAACAAGCCTAAAATCGGAGCAGATGCAGCTCCTTACAAAACACCTGATGTGGTTAAGCAATTCAATAACGCAATTGTAGATGCTACAAGTTCGGTAATTCCAACTGTTGTTTCTATTGCTGTGGAAAGCGAAGTAGGAAATCAAATGGGTGATTTCTTCCGCGATTTCCATCGTTTCTTTGGTGGTACACCCGAAGACTTTGGTGGTGGTGGCAAGCAAAAAGTTCGCGGTGCTGGATCTGGAGTTATTATTTCTACAGATGGTTATATAGTAACAAATAATCACGTTGTGGAAAATGCAACAAAGGAAGGAATAATCGTAACATTAAACGATAAATCTGAGTATAAAGCTCAAATAATTGGTACCGATCCTTCAACCGATTTAGCAGTTATTAAAATTGAAGCAAACAACCTAAAGCCGGCATTCTTTGGCGATATAACCAAAGTTAAAGCAGGCGACTTTGTAATTGCTGTTGGCAATCCTCTGGGACTTTCCTTCACTGTTACACAAGGAATTGTTTCAGCGATTGGACGTGGCCAGTTAGGGTTACCGCGCAAGTCAAGATTTTCTATCGAAAATTTTATACAAACAGATGCAGCAATTAATCCAGGTAACAGTGGTGGAGGATTGTTCGACCTCTCTGGTGCTTTAATTGGCATTAATACCGCAATAGCAACCGAAACCGGCGGTTTTATGGGCTATGGTTTTGCTATCCCTGTCGATATCGCAAAAACAGTGATTGACGACTTGATTGATGATGGCAAAATCGACCGACCTTCATTAGGGGTAATGATTTCCAATGTCGATAAAATTCAGGCAAAAGCACTGGGCTTGGATAAAGTTAAGGGTGTTCTGATAAATGACCTTGTTAAAGAATCAGGTGCAGAAGATTCTGGATTGGAACCTCAGGATGTTATTTTAAAAGTTGATGGAGTTGAGGTTAATTCAGTAAGCGAACTTCAAACTGAGATTATTAAGAAAAAAATTGGCGACAAAGTATCCCTAAGTATTTGGAGAGACAACAAAGAAATCAATAAAAAAGTAACATTGAAGGCACGCGATGAAAAAATTGCATCGATCGAATCTTCAATCGATGCGGAAGAAGATATGTCGCTCGAACAAGATGGAGTAACAACTTTCCCTAAACTTGGATTTAGCGTTAAACCATTAACTAAATCACAAAAAGAAGAGCTCGAAGTTGATGGTGGAGTTTTTATTTCGAATGTTAATCGTTCGTCTGTTGCCGCAATGCGAGGTATGGCCCCAAATGGAGTAGTTGTTACTGCCGATCGTCAACAAGTAAATAATGTTAAAGACCTTAAAAAAATAATTAACAGCAAGAAGTCTGGCGATGCTGTATCGATAAAAGTAAAATACTCAGACAGTTGGAGGGTTGTTTCCTTCGAAATACCATAAAATCCTATAGATTGCATAAAAAAATGGAGCAGGACTATAAGTTTTGCTCCATTTTTCTTTTTTCTTATTGGAAACAATAATTTGATTATGATAGATTTACTCTTTAAAAAGCATTTTGGCCGCGAGACGAAATAAAGTAATTAGAAAATAAATAAACAGATTAGATATTAAATTTTGTGTTTTAAAAAATGAAAAAGATAATTGTTAATTAACTAAAAGTCCTTAATTTTGTAGTCTGATATTAACGAATAACAATTTTTAAGGATATATTGGAGGTCGTCTTTGAAGAAGCAATATAGCAAAATAATACTGATAGCACTATCGATAATAGCGGCAGTAGCAATGCTTTACCCCACATATAGAGCAAGTGAACTGGAAAAAATCCACAATGATTTTATAGCAAGAGCACAGAAAGCAGCAACTCCAGCAGACTCACTTGCGATTTTGGAATCTTTCCAGAAGCAATATGGAGAAGCATTGGAAAGTGCAAAAAATGCACAATTAAAATTAGGTTTGGATTTGCGCGGTGGTATGTATGTTACCCTGGAAGTCGACGTACCTAAAATGATTGAAGAAACAGCAGACAAAAGAAATATTGATGATTTATTCGAACGAGTGATCGAAGCAACACGCAACGAATCCAAAGGTTCGGAAGAAGATGTTATTGATATTTTCTTAAAACATTTCGATAAAATAGCCCGTCCCAAAGGGCGTTCTCTTATTTATTATTTTGATTTTGGCAATGTTCGCGATTTAAGTGATGAAAAAATAATTGAAAAATTGAGAAACGACCAAAATCAGGCAATAGACCAAGCATTGGAAGTACTTCGTCAAAGAATCGACCAGTTTGGTGTTGCCGAGCCTAATATTCAAAAGCAAGGTTCTGCAAGAATTTTGTTGGAATTGCCTGGTGTATCGAATGTTACTCAAATGAGGAATTTGTTGCAAACAACTGCTCGTTTGGAATTCAACCTGGTTCGTAACAATAAACAAATTGTTGAATTCTTCTATCGCGTGGATCAATATGTAAAATCCCGTAAAATAAAAGTTGCAAGTGATTCCTTAACAACTGCTGTCGACACAACTACAATCGCAGCAGATACAGTTGCAAAAGAACCAATTGCCCAGGATACTACCAAGAAAGTAGCCGACACAACAGCAATTGCAACCGATACTACAAAGAAAGCTGATACAACCGACCCTTATGCTGGTTTGCCACAGGAAGAAGCTGCAAAAAGATATCTCGAGGACCATCCATTTACTCGTTTGTTCACAACTTATTATCTTCCTCCACAAAAGAATGCCAATTTAGTGCCAATATACTATACAGTTAACCAATTCCCCGAAGGCGAATACATGTTCAAAATAATTCAGGATTCGATGCCAAGATTCAAAGAGATATTAAATCGACCTGAAATTAAAGCTATGATGCCAGCAGAATTAAAACTCGCTTTCGATGCAAAACCCGACCAAAGATTTGTAAAACAAGGTATAAATGCATTTGATTTTTATTCATTGAAGAAAGAACCAGAACTTACAGGTGAAGTAATTGTGGATGCTTTAGCAACCTATG
>CAYOPF010000026.1:0-25883 GCA_964405755.1 uncultured Chloroherpeton sp. | reverse complement strand
AATAAGTGTTATTTCTGTCTTTAAGTACTTTGAAATTAACCTGATGTGCATCGAATTCGGGACCATCAACGCAAACAAAGACTGTTTCTCCATTTACCAAAGCACGGCATCCACCACACATTCCAGTTCCATCAACCATTATAGAATTCAAACTAACAACAGTCTTTATTCCATGAGGTTTTGTAAGGTTGGCAACTGCTTCCATCATTGGAACTGGGCCAATTGCGAGAACGAAATCAATTTTTTTTCCACTATCGATTAGTTCTTGAAGCTTTTGAGTTACAAAACCATGAAAACCGTAACTTCCATCGTCTGTGGTAGGATATACTTCATCGCTAAATCGGGATATCTCATCCTCCAAAATAACGTATTCCTTGCTCCTTCCTCCAATTATACTTATTACGTGGTTTCCCGACTCTTTTAAGGCTTTTGCAATAGGATAGGCAATGGCGGTTCCAACTCCCCCACCAATGCTAACTGCAGTTCCGAAATTTTCTATATGCGAAGGTTTACCCAAAGGTCCTACCAAATCATTTATAAAATCACCCACTTCGAGCATATTTAGCAATTTTGTAGTTTTGCCAACTCCTTGGGCAATAATTTCAATCCATCCCTCATTAGCATCCGAATCTGCAATAGTCAAAGGAATTCTTTCACCATTTTCGTGAACTCTAAGCATAACAAATTGACCGGCTTTACGCTTTTCGGCAATTTTTGGAGCTTCTATTTTAAACAATTTGACGTTTGGTCCGATAAACCTTGCTTCAATAATTCTATTCATAATCTGCAATTATTTTGTGAACTACAAAATTACGAAAAATTGATAAAATGAGATTTAAATGTTTGAATATTAATAAATTAGGTGAGACTAATTTATTAACAAGAAGCTATAGTCACTAATGTATTTGAATCTCTTTTGGATAGACTTTTTTTGTTTTGTTAGAACAGCCGAGATAACGAAAGTACTGTCATTATATGTTCTGATGTCCTTTATCTTATCAATCTTATCTTCAAATCGGTAATCGTAAGTATTTTTCATTTCACCCTCAAGATGAGAATAGAAACTTAAATATGTGATTGTATCTTTACCGGTAACAATAATATAGATGATAATGAGGTCTTTCTTTTTATCGAAATTCAAATCGATACTTTTGGAGTAAATTGTTTTTTTAAATTCAGTAACTTGTTGCATGTCCAACATTGCTAAACGAAAAGTTTCTTCAGCTTGTGCAATGGAGTCGTGGTGACGTTTCTTTATTAAATCCGTAGTTACTTTTGTATGGATTTTGCCTATACCTCTTCCATGATTTGAAACATCCGGTTCTAGAAAAATTGTATCCTTTTCACAAATAATGAGTTGTTCTTTATTCTTTTCAGAGCAACCTAATAAAAAAACAAAACAAATGAAAATAACTATCGTAATTAAATTATACATTATTGAATTATTTTTGCCAGTCTCGAAAATCTTATAGAAGTAATTTTATCAATTATATTGCTTAAAGGTAAATTTGTGTCCCACGACCAATAAACTATCATTGGTGTTCCAACAACATTATCGTATGGAATAAAGCCCCAGTAACGGCTATCTAAGCTGTGGTCGCGGTTATCGCCCATGCCAAAACAATAATCACGTTCCACTTTGTATTCAGTAACTGGTTTACCATCTATTAGAATTATACTTCCATTGTTATCAATATTATGGCCTTCGCGAGCAACAAATGTTGCCCATTGTCGGTAATTATCTTGATTCAAATTAATAATATCATCTTTTTTAGGTACACGAATAGGGCCGTAATTATTTCTTGTATAATTAAAACCAACAGGAAATGTTCGGAATTTATCAGTAGGATCTTCAAAATCAGCAGTATCTACAACAGAATGCTCTGGAAAAGCCTGTTTTTTACCATTTATATAAACAACATTATTGATGACTTGAAGAGTATCTCCTGCAGTTGCCACGCATCTCTTCAGATAATACTGGAATTCAGATGATTCAACTTCATCTCTATATCCTGGGAATATGAAAACTATCACATCGCCCTTTGCTGGATCTTTAGGAGCAGGGAACTTGTAAAATGGTAAAGGTATATTGAAAAATGGAACTACTTGCGGAGTAGTAGGACCATAAATAAATTTATTAACAAAAAGAAAATCGCCTGTCATAACGGTATTTTCCATAGACCCTGTTGGAACTACAAAGGAAGCTAATGCAAGTCCGTTTATTATCATTACAACAATAATAGCCCAAACAATGGTCTTTACCCAAGAGATAATTTTTTCAGTAGTTGTCTCGGGCTTTTTCTTTTCTACTTTTTTTCGATTAAATATTTTTTTTAAATCAATTTTCATAATTTTATTTTAAATTAATAACTGTTAATCATCATCAATACTTAAAACAGCGAGGAAAGCTTCCTGAGGTATTTCTACACTTCCCACTTGTTTCATACGTTTTTTACCTTCTTTTTGTTTCTCTAAAAGCTTCCGTTTACGGGTGATATCGCCACCGTAGCATTTTGCTGTTACGTTCTTCCTTAAAGCTTTAACGGTAGTCCGAGCAATTGCTTTACTGCCAATTGCGGCTTGGATTGCAACTTCGAACATTTGTCGGGGTATTAAATCTTTTAATTTAGTAGTTAATTTCTTACCCCAATCATAGGCTTTCGATCTATGCACAATAGTTGAAAGTGCATCAACTGGCTCTCCATTAATCAAAATATCTAATTTGATTAAATCCCCTACTTTATAATCTAATAATTCGTAATCCATTGAGGCATAGCCCCGTGTGAACGATTTTAATTTATCATAAAAATCATAAACAACTTCGGCTAAGGGAAGGTCCCAAGTTAAATCTACCCTTTTTGCTGAAAGATAATTTGTGTTAATCAAAGATCCCCTTCGGTCCAAACACAACTTCATAATTGTACCAATATATTCATCGGGCATAATAATCTGAGCCCTGATGTAAGGTTCTTGAATTTCTTTGATCTTTACTGGTTCGGGTAATTGAGCAGGACTATCTATATAAATATCAGTTCCATTTGTTTGAAGTATTTTGTACCGAACATTTGGTACAGTTGTTACTAAATTCTGATTGAATTCTCGTTCCAATCTTTCTTGAACTATCTCCAAATGCAATAATCCAAGGAATCCACATCGGAAGCCAAAACCTAATGCTGAAGATGTTTCGGGTTCGTAGAATATTGCTGAATCGTTGAGTGATAGTTTTCCCAAAGCTTCGCGAAGCGACTCGAAATCGGCTGAACTTGAAGGATAGAATCCACTGAATACCATTGGTTTAACTTCTTTAAACCCAGCTATAGCTTCAGTGCAAGGATTTTTAAAGTGAGTAATTGTATCTCCTACTTTCGTGTCAATTAAAGTTCTTATGTTTGGAATAATATAACCAACATTTCCAGCAGATAATTCCTTGGTTCTGTTTCGTTTTAATTTTAATGTACCTACTTCTTCAACATCATAAGGTTGCCCTGTTGCCATGAAGTAAATCTTTTCGCCCTCTCGGACACGACCATCCATTACACGAATGTTAACTATAACACCACGATACTCATCATATATTGAATCAAATATTAATGCTCTTAATGGTGCATCGGGGTTTCCAACCGGTGGAGGTACTCTTTTGACAATAGCTTCGAGAACTTCATCGATTCCAATGCCTGCTTTGGCCGATACAAAGAGCATTTCATCTTCGCTTACGCCTATTAAATCCTTAATCTCTTGCTTTACTTTATCGATATTAGTTTGGGCACTAGGTAAATCGATTTTATTGATTACAGGAATTATTTCTAAATTATGTTCCAATGCAAGATAAAGATTGCTTATTGTTTGGGCTTCAATTCCTTGAGTTGCATCCACAATCAAGAGTGCTCCTTCGCATGCAGCTAACGAACGGGATACCTCGTAAGTAAAATCAACATGACCAGGTGTATCAATCAAATTGAGAGTATACTGATTGCCATCAGTACTCTTATATTGCATCTGTATAGCGTGCAATTTAATTGTAATTCCTCTTTCCTGCTCCAAAGGATTATCATCGAGAATCTGATTATAAATCATTTCTCTTTCAGTAATAGTACCTGTTCTCTCAAGCAATCTATCTGCTAAAGTAGATTTTCCATGGTCAATATGTGCTATTATTCCAAAATTTCTGAAGTTCTGCATATTTAATTCTACGATCCTTTCTTTATGTATGTGTGCTAGTGATAAAAGCTATTCTTCGATTTCTTGGATTCGTTGCATAGTTTCTTGAATTCGCTTTTCCTTTTCTTCGATTTTTGATTTTAGAATTTCTTTTCTATTTTCATTTTCAGGACTAAGTTCTTCATTTTCACTATTTACTAAAATTTGTTCCATTTTAGCTAATTCATCTTTGTCCAGTTGAATTGCTTCGACTAATTTGTCATATTTTTCTTTTAAATTCTTAATAAGAACATCGTACTTATTCTTTTTTTGCTTTTTCTGAGTATCAAAAAATTCATTTCTTCTTTCGTCCAATGATTTAAACGCTTCTTTTAAGGTTTCATAAAGCTTATTTCTATTATCTGTTCTAAGTTTCCAGACTTTAATTTCGCTTTGGATAGTTAACAGATTTTCACGAATAGTTTTGAAATGAGGATTATTTAATAATTTTTCTTTTTCGGCTTCAATCTTTGCAAAGAGTTTCTGGAAGTTCTCTTCTGATTCTTTAAAGAAATGGGTTCTTTCTTCTTCTTGTTGAACATTCACTTTTTCGAAAACTTCGCGGATCTTGCCATACAACTCGTCACGGTGTTCTTTGGTTAAAGTAATACCCTTAATTGAGGTTTGAGCTGCTATTAATGCTTCCCTTGCTTCTTTGAATGTATCTGTTGTTTGAGCAATGTTAATTGCATTATCGACCAACGGTAACAATTTGGAATAATTTTCATTTGCTTCAGTCATAAAGTTGGCTTTATCCGCATCTTGAATCTGCGTTAATTGTTCAAAGCCATTTCTAATAATTTGATACAATTCTTCCTGATGGTTTCTTTTTAAAGTTTTGGATGAAATTGTTTTTTGAGCTTCAATTAAATCCTGACGAGTTTTTGTAAAATCTTTGGCATCAGGTATTGTTGATAATATGCTTTCAAATTTTGTTTTCAGTTGTAGATAATTGTCGCTGCATTCCATTTCATAATTTTCTCTTTCCTGAATCTGCCTTTGAGTAATTGAAGAAATGGCATCAGCAATTTGTTTTTTGATATCTTCAATTGCATTTTTCGAGACTTTGGAAACACTTGTGGAAATTTCTTTCTGTACACTAACTAATTTTTGTCGGGCATTCCTAAGTTCTTGCCATTTGTTTTGAGTTTGCAACAATTCATCAATTCTTGCTTTATATTTTTCAAGAAATTTTTGGGAAGTTTCACTAATTTCAGCTCTTATTCTTGCATTTTGTTCTTCGAATGATTGTAGTTTTTGTACAATTTCGGGAAGTAAATTCCATTTACCTTCATCAATTGCCAAATCTTTTGCTAATTTTAGAATACTTTTTAAGTGATTAATGACTGGTTTAATATTTTCTTCATTGTGTTGTATGTTGTTGAATTTTTCATATACAGCATTTAAATCATTAATTTTTTCTTCATCACTATAACTCGAAAAATTTGCATAAGGAAATGAATATTTCATTGAAGGAACAATGAACTCATTGCCTGATTTAAAATCTGCCAAATCTGCATTAATCCAAATTGCTACTAAATTGTCAATTTCATCAACCGCTCCAGTTGTTAGAGCATAAACTTTAATCTCATCATTAATTTCTTCAAACTTTTTACCGCTAACAGCACACAAACCATTTTGTCTTTGGACAACTTCTTTGATTTTATCGTGGGATAATTCAATGTTAGTCATATTTTCACCTTTGTATTGTTATTAATTATTTTCTGTATTTATTTTTTTTTGATCATCTGATTCAGCAGGGTTACCGTTAAACTTCATACTTCTTAAAGCTTTTATCTTTAGATTGCTAATCGGAGGCAATTCATCGCCACTTACTATCATTTCCAATTCTTCTGAATCTATTGTTTCCCTTTCTAATAGCACTTTCGAACCACGGTGCAAAACTTCAATGTTGTCTTTTAAAATTTGTTCAACTTTGATACTTGCATTTATTAAAATTTTACGTACTTCACTATCTATAAGCTGTGCTGTCTCTTCGCTATGCTCTTTAACATGCCCATAATCACGCCCCAGAAACACTTCGCTTTGTTCATTATTAAAACTTACTGGTCCGATTATTTCACTCATTCCCCATTCGGTAACCATTTTGCGAGCTAGTTTAGTAGCTCTTTGCAAATCGTTGGATGCTCCTGTGGTTAAAGTATTGAATATTATTTTTTCAGCAGTACGACCACCAAGAAGTACCATTATTTGCGTTTCGATATATTCACGTTTGTATGAATGCTTTTCTTCATTTGGTAAATAGGCTGTTAATCCAAGTGCTCTCCCTCTTGGGATAATTGTTACTTTATGAACTGGATCGGCTCCTGGCAGGTATCTGCCAACTAAAGCATGTCCCATTTCGTGATAAGCAGTAAGTTCTTTCTCACTCTCCGAAATCACTAGACTTCTTCGTTCAACCCCCATGAGTACTTTGTCTTTAGCTAATTCAAAATCGTACATTACTATATTTTGACTATTGCGACGAGCAGCCAACAATGCAGCTTCGTTACAAATGTTTGCAATATCGGCACCCGATAGTCCTGGTGTAGCTTTTGCTAATACTTCATAATTTACATCACTTGCTAAAGGTAGTTTCCGTGTATGAACTTTGAATATTTCTTCGCGACCTTTTACATCTGGTTTGTCCACAACAACTTGTCGGTCGAATCTACCAGGACGCAGCAAAGCGGGATCTAAAACATCTGGGCGGTTTGTTGCAGCCATAACAATTAAACTACTGTTTTGCTCGAAACCGTCCATTTCTACTAATAGTTGATTTAGGGTTTGTTCGCGTTCATCATGACCGCCACCCAAACCTGCACCTCTGTGACGTCCCACTGCATCTATTTCGTCGATAAAAACTATACATGGAGAATTTTTTTTTGCATTTTCGAATAAATCTCTCACTCTACTTGCACCTACACCCACGAACATTTCGACAAAGTCAGCACCAGAAATTGAGAAGAAAGGAACACCAGCTTCGCCTGCAACTGCTCTTGCCAACAAAGTTTTTCCAGTACCGGGTGGCCCCAATAGCAATACGCCCTTGGGTATTTTTCCACCTAATTTTTGGAATTTATATGGGTCCTTCAAAAATTCGATAATTTCTTCTAATTCCTCTTTGGCTTCGTCGGCACCAGCAACATCGGCAAATGTAATCTTGGATTCGTTTTTATCCAACATTCTTGCTCTGGATTTTCCAAAATTAAAAATGTTTCGATTGCCGCTTCCATTCCCACCCATTTGGAATCTTCTCATAAAATAGAACCATAACACAATCAACAACACAAAAGGAAGGATTGTGAATATTGGTCCCCAGAATGAACTATTATCAACTTCGTATGTCCATGATATTCCTTGTTCTTTCCATTGTGCTTCTGTAGTATTTTCGATGAATCCTAATTTTACGGTAAACTTGTTAATTTCCCTTGGTTTACCATTCACATTAATCGTAACTGTCTCTTTAAGTTTGCCATAGAAATCAATATCACCATATTGATTTTTAACAATTTTTGCACTTTTTATCATCCCTTGATTAAGGAACGACTGATATTCGGAATAAGAGATTATTGCATCGCGTGTTTGATTTTCTTGAAAAATTATATAAATAACAAAGATGAACGAACCAAAAAGTAACCATATTAGTAAGCTCTTCATCATGTTTGGCTGATTGCTCGAACCATCATTCTTCTTGAAATCGAAATTATCTTTATTTAATTTATTTTTAGGGTTCTCACCCATCAAAATCCTCCAATTCGTAAATTACTGTTTTTATTTGGACGTTTTAGTTGAAAATTAATTTTTATCAACTTTTACATATATATCCTTATAACTTCTACCTAATTCTGCATAATCTAAACCATAACCAACTACAAACAATGGGTCGATTTCGAATCCTATGTACTTAACTTTAATTGGTACAACCAAATTTTTAGGTTTAAAAAGCAAAGTGCATATTTCAATAGAATTTGGTTTGAATTCTTTCAAGCGTGTTAGGAGTGAACTCATAGTATAGCCAGTGTCGACAATATCTTCGATGATAATGATGTCCTTGCCCTCCAAATCAATTGGATTTTCTATAAGTTCCACATTACCTTCTGTTGTCATTTTGTAACCATAACTTTTGGCAATGATTGTTTCCATTTGTGTTGGAATTGAAATTTCTCTCATCAAGTCTGCTGCAAATATAATGGCTCCTTTTAATGTTAGCATCAAAATTGGCTTTTTGTTCGCATAATCATTATCTATTTGACTGGCTAATTCTTTTACTCTATTAAGTATTTTCTCTTTTGTTAAAAGTAACTCAAATTCGTATTCTTTTATTGTAATTCTGTTCATATCAATTTTGATTAATAATAATAATTGCTTTAATTACTCTTTTAGTATTTTCTGTAACTTTGAATTTTTCATTTATTTGATGATTAACAACCCAAACAATATCTGAATTTGTTGTCAATACTACAACAAAATTCTTATCGAACATAGATACTTTGTTATCTATCAGAAAATCACTTACTTTTTTATTTCCCTGCATCCCAAGTGGTTGGAATGTATCTCCTTCTTTCCAATTTCTTAATGTTAAGATAAAGGGTAATTTGTCATAATCAAAATATTCTACATTTTTCTCATTAGAAAATTTTACTTGTTTTTTTGGTATTTCGGACAAAGAGAGGGTATAATTACCAAAGTTGATTTTTCCAAGTTTATCTATTTTTTCTTCTATCTTTATAGGAATTAAATTTTTCGTAAAAATTAATGTATTACGGTCCTTATAACAAGTTACCATCTTATTAACTTCGCTGATAGCACCTGTTTCTTTACCTTTTAAGTCCAGAATATTTTCTATTTGATTGAAGTTCAAATGCTCAAGTTCGAAGTTCTTTTTTAATAAATAAGAGATCAATTCCCCTTGAATATATCTATTGTAAGAATTAAGTAAAGGAATTTTGACAACAACTTTCTGGTTTTCAATGTTTTCTGCAACAATATTGTAAAATTCTACAATGTTTTGGGAGATAAACTCATCGGCACCCTGCAAGAAAGAAGTAACTCTCATAATGTTATCTGCAATTGCTGGATTGAATTTCTCGCGAAGAAAAGGAATTAATTCTAATCTAACCTTGTTCCTGGTATATTCCAACCAAGTATTTGTTATGTCTTCCTTCCATTTTAATTTTCTTTCTGATGTATAATTTTTAATATCATATTTAGAAAAACTTAGTAAAGGACGAATTATCCTTACGTTTTTTACCAACTGGCGAATTTCGGGTATTCCCGACAAACCTGTTAAACCGCCACCCCGGAGCAAGTTAATAAAGAAAGTTTCGATATTATCATCCGAATTATGTGCTGTAGCCAACAAGTCGGCTTTGATTGTTCTTGAGGTCTTTTCGAAAAAATTATAGCGTAAATTTCGTGCAGCAACTTCTATACTCATTCCATTTTTTCGGGCATATTCTTTAACTTTACCCGAAGAATAAGAAAATTCAAGACCATAAGATTCTGCTAAACGACGTACGAACTCTTCGTCCTCATCGGAATTAGATCGAATTTTGTGATTGAAATGAGCTACTGTCAACTTGAAATTATACTTTGTAGAAAGATAGTATAGAATGTCTAGAAGAGTAACTGAGTCCATCCCTCCGCTAACAGCAACAACTATAACAAATGATGAATTGATTTTTATATTGTGGACTAAAAATTCTTCCACACCCTTAATCATCTTCTCAATTGTTGGACTATTTAAATCTGGCTTGGTAGCTTTTACAATATTTTTAATAACTTTTTTTGCCACAATTCTGATAAAATATAAACTTCAAAATTATGAAAAAAAGTTAGAACTACTTATTATATTGATTTTTAATTACTATTAATTTGTTTTCCATCATATCTTCGATTGCATATTTAACTCCGCCTGTTCCAAAACCAGAATTTTTATATCCTCCGAATGGCATCCAGTCCACCCGAAACGCTGTCGAATCATTTATAATGACTGCTTTTTGCTCAACATTTCTTGAATAAAACAAGGCTAAGTCAATATCTTGAGTGTAAATAGCTGTTTGGAAAGCAAATTGTGAATTATTAGTTTCTTCAACCACATTTTTAATGTTGTCATAAACTCTTAAAGATAATATTGGTCCAAATACTTCCTGTTGAAATAAAAGCATATCGTTAGTAATATTATCAACTAATGTAGGTTCGAAGCAATTATTTGGTAATCCCTTTCCTCCAATTAAGATTTTACCTCCCTTTTGGATTGCATCTTCGACCAATACTTCCATTTTGTTCACAACTGCTGGAGTGATTAATGGACCACAATCGGTAACTTCGGAACAAGCATCCCCAACAACCAATTTCGATATTTTTTCAATTAATTGTGGCTTCACTGTTTCGAAAATTTCTTTGTGTACATATAGTGTTTGTGTTGAAACACAAACTTGGCCAGAATGATAAAAAGCACCACGAATTATCGAGGATATAGCATTGTCGATATTTGCATTACTATCCAAAACTGCGGCAGCTGTGCCACCGTGTTCCAACATTACTTTCACTCCAGTTCGAACAAGTTTGCGAATTTTCCATCCAATATCCGCATTACCTATAAATGATACATATCTTATGTATTCGTTGTCTAAAACTGATTGTGTTTCCAGCCCAGTTATGGGCAAATAATGAAACGCATTGCGGGCTAAACCAGCATCATAAAAGTACTCTGATATTAACTTTGCAGTTAATGGGGTTTTCTCGGCTGGCTTTAATACAACTGTATTTCCTGCGGCAATTGCAGTAGCAACCTGGTGGCAAATCAAATTCAAGGGATGATTAAATGCTGAAATAGAAAGTACAACTCCTATTGGTTCCTTTATAGTGAAAGCAAAATGACTTTCTGTTCCAGCAGATTTATCCATCGGGATTTGTTCCCCAGATAGATTCAAGCAATAATCAGCAGACATTTTTACTGTATTAATTGCTCGTTTGACTTCTACCCTTGCATCTTTCAATGGCTTACCACCCTCACGGGCAATCGACATTGCCAACAACTCCTGATTGGCAGCAATTCTATTGGAAACCTTGTAAAGAATTTCTGCACGACGATATGCTGGGAAATGTTTGAAATCAATTTTCCAGTAAGCATAGGCATCTGCAAAAGCTGTATTGATTTGTTCGGTGTTAGGTTTGTTCAATTCTCCAATAATTTCATTAGAATATGGATTCCTAACAACAATTTTATCATTCATTTTTTATTTTAGAATTTTTTCGACTTTTTTGTTAAACCTTACGAAATATGCTCCCGAAGGGAATTTAGATACATCGTATTTTATTTCTTTAATGTCCTTGCTCAACTCAATTCTATCTAAATTCATTCCCAATATATTGAATATTTCTATTTGTTCACCACCCTGCAGGTAATTAATACTCAAATTCCAGATATCACCCATATTGTTTATTTTCAACTCTGGTTCTACCAATAATATAATTTTATGTGAAACTTCTGGAGTACAAAATGGGCTTAACTTCAACAAACCGTCTTGCTTTAATACCGAATAGGATTTAGTTGTTGCAACATCAAATTTATCTATCCGCAGTGGTGTTTCAGTTGGAACCGAAGCAAGTACTTTACCTGAAATTTTGAAAATTACTTTTTCGTTGTTTAAAATTTCTTGTGCTTGGTTCTCATTAAATTTGAGATCGATTTTTCCGAAGCTATAATTAAAGTTGATAGATTCGTAATTACTTTTGTTTATCCATTTGAATGATTTAGGATAAAACAGGAATTCATCAAATGAAATCTGCAAATCTAAACCCTTTGCATAAAGTTTTCGGAGATTTTGCGTTAAATTAACATCAATCGTAATTTCTTCGTTTACTGTTACAAGGTAATCTCCAATCCATACTTTTGATGAATAGAATTCATCCGGAGCATTTGCTTTCAACTCAATTTCGATTAATTCGGAACATGAAGAAGATTCGACAAACTCCAATTTATCAACAAATACTCCAGCTGAGCTGGATTGGAAGGACACATCCAAATATTTGGTTTCATTTGGTTTAATCTCGATTGGGAATGCAGTTAATACTTTGAATTGGCTTAATTGCGGATTTTTCAGTGAGTTTAGAACTCTAGCTATTTTACTTTTGTTTTCAATATTTATTCTCATTATTTTAGTTTCTTCTACTTCTACATTTCCAAAATCTATAATTTTTGATGAATATAATAATTTTGGATTATGCAATTCTCCAGTAATTTTAATTGGTATTTGTTGCGGACATATTGATGATTGTATGAATAATTCATGAGTATATATACCATCTTTTGGAATTAACTTTGGATTTACTTTAATTTCAATAAATGTTTGCGAATTACTTCCAATACTAAAGTTGGAGGGATTAACACTTAAATAGTTTGGCAGATTATTAGGTAAGATAATAATATCATTTTCTTGCAAACCGGTATTGTTTAATTGAAATTGTATTGTTTTTGCCTCATCGCAACTTTCGTGCATACCAAAATCAAAGTTGTCTTGAGTGACTGATATCCTTGTTTTTTTGAACGACGCACTTAATGGAATGGTTAGCAATTGACCTTCGGGCTCAATCGACTTTATATTTAATAGCGTCGAATAATTTCCTTCAACATTAGTTTGGAAGTCAAAAATAATTTTAAGTGTATCACCTGTGTTAATATAATAAGGTAATTTAATCGAATTTGTTATCTTAAATTCAGGATTACCATCCATAGTTATAGATGTAATCGTATCGATTGAAGTTCCACGATTGATGATTATTACTGAATCTTTAAAATATCCATCGCAAACTAAAGATTTTGAGTCAACTTTGTTTCCAATAACCAAAAAACGATAAACACTCGATATCTCTAATGGAAAACATTTTTGAACAGGACAAAATTCATTTGCCTCGAAGCAAATCTCACCAGTATAATTGATATTGCTTTTCGATTTTATTTGCAAGTTAAGCTGTTTGGATTCATTTATTTTGAGATTAAAAGGCAATGATTCAGTTAAATATGTTTCCAATTCACTATTTGGTGGATTTAAATAAAATTTGGAAATCATCAAATAAGAATTCCCAATATTTTTTATATCTATCTGGTAGGATTTTTCTTCATCTTTTTTAATAATATCTCTTATTGCTACGGGCATAAAATTAAAATCAGAGTAAACTCCATTTCCTTGAATAATTATTCTTAATGTGCCACAATCACCTGTTGTAATAAACAAAGTATCGGAGTACCATCCAATTTTGGTTGGTGCAAATTTTATCGAGAAGTTGAGGAAATCATTTTTTAAAATTTTTGGATTCCAGGGAAATGTTAAACTAAAAGGTGCAGCAACACTATCCTGAATTCTTAGAAATGCGTCGATATTGCCTTTGTTTTCTAACTTTATTATCGAATCCTTAATTGTATTTATGCAAACATTACCAAAATTGATTATGCTGTCTTTCAGCGTAACATCTTCGGTGTTCAATTTGGCAACAAGTAAAATATTTATCGGATCTTTAACCCCACGAAGAGTAGTTTTGTCATTGTTAGTTAATTTTAAATAAAAAGGTTCATCTGTTTGAGAAGTAATTTCAATCTCGACAATTACAGTATCGCTATGTCGAGGAGTGATAATAATCGGTATGGTTTTACCACTTGTCCAACCAATAATTTTGGCAATTGACTGATTTCCAACAATAGATTGTGAAGAAATAATCAGATTTGAATTCCCTGTGTTCCAAACAGGAATTCTCTTTGTTACTTTACCCTTGCAAACAGAAACAAAGTGAATACTATCAATGGAATTAATAATCGATGAATAACCATAGGCACGCACTGTAACCAAAGTGTCGTTATTACAAGGCAACATATTAAATCGGAAATTCTGTTGAACCCATCCGGTATCGATTAATTTTATGTTAAAAAATGTTGTAGATCCATTTGCATTGATTGTTAAAGGTAATTTGGTATCAAAATTTATCTGATCTTTGTCATTAAGTATTTCACTCGAAGATTTTAATTGCTCAAGCATACCATCGGCAAACCATTTAAGAGGATGATTATACTGTATTCCAATCGACAAACTATCAATAACAATATTTCCTGTTTCAGGTCTAATAGTCGATTTATTGCCAACTCCTAATAAATCAATTTCCTTAAATAAAACAGTAACTCCATCGCCCGAAATCAGGTTTATTAATAGTTTTGCATTATATGCCTTTTTACCTTGCGGAGAAAAACGAATAACAATACTACCCGAATCGCAAGAGTTTAACTGTGAATTCATTAGTGGCGAAACAAGAGTAAATGCACCATCGGCATTATTGCTAATCTGAACTGTCATATCTGCTATATAAAAAGAGCCATTAATCACTTTAAGTGAATCCATTCTAAATTCTGGAGCACACATTTCGCCAAAATCAAGTTTATCTTTTGAGGTAGTAAACGTCGTTGGTTTAAGTTTGTAAATACCGTGGCCGCAAACCCAGCCTTCGGTTTCACTCAAAAATGTTATATCATCCAAATCACCGCCAGTAATTCCGCAATTACGCAAGGACCAGGTGTTCCCGGAATTAGATGTATAATAGATAGATTTTCCATATCCACAAGCCCAAGCCGAAGTTTCGGAGACCAAACAAGCTCCAAACATAGAATAACCACTCTGAAATGTATTCCAAGTTGAGCCGAAATCAGTTGAAAAAGTCATTCCACCGGTGTTGCCACCCCCACTGCAGGTTATTCCCGCATAAGGTAGAACTATTGAGTTGCCCATTATTGATATTTCCTCTTGCCATACTGTGGCTCCAGTCCCCTTGTAAATAGCCCAAGTAGATCCAAAATCGGTAGAGCGCCATATATATCCACTACTAACGGCATATCCAATTCCATTGGGATAGAGAATTAAGTCTGTTAGTCCAGTATTGGGAACATTAGTTCGAAACAAAGACCAAGACGTGCCTCCATTGGTAGTTTTGTAAAATCTCTGCATTCCATCGCAACCCCCACCAACGACAACTCCTATATTTTCATCTAAAAAATATGTTCCCCAAAAACCCCGAATAGCACTATCTTTGGGAGTAACATCAAAAAAGGACACTCCTCCATTTGTGGATTTCCATACTCCTTCTACACCCGAAACAAATCCAACCTGTGTATTAACAAAATGAATAGATTCCAAATGATAAGCTGGATCGGGCACTATGGTTCCTTGCCAGGTTTGTCCATAATTTGTAGTTCTTATCACATATCCATCGAACCCACAAGCCCAACCGTAGTTTGTGTTCGAAGGTAAAAAGAAAATATCTAAATAATATCCGCCATTGTAAGGACCAGGTATTGCAGTGATTTTTTCCCAATGTTGAGCCTTGGACGAAACCACAAAACCGAGAATAAGTATTATGTATATAATTTTTTTCATATTAACTTTTTAGATTATTTCATGTTAAAACAATTTAAATTACAAAATATTACAAAAATTAATTACTTTTTTCATTTTTTTATTAAAATTGGTAATTTGTAGAGATTACTTAATTTTGAAGTTTTAACAAAATCAATATGATACCCAATTGGGAAACAATCGCTAAAAAGCAATTACTTGATTTAAAAATATTCAAAGCCGAGATGGTCACCCGTAAGCATTCGCAATCGGGAAAAACTGGTGATTTCGTTGTACTCAATTCATCGAATTGGGCAAACATCATTCCAATTACAAATGATGGGAAAATACTGCTTATCGAACAATTTCGTCAAGGAACAAATTCTGTTACCCTCGAAATTCCAGGCGGTCTTATCGAAATAAACGAAGAACCAATCGAAGCCGCCCATAGGGAATGCATTGAAGAAACAGGGTATTCATCAGATAAAGAATTGGAATTACTTGGAATTTCGTTGCCAAATCCTGCATTTCTCAACAATAAATGCTTTACATTTGCTTGGTTCGATGTTGAAAAAAGATACCTTCAAAATTTCGACGAAAACGAAGAAATCATAGTAATACCAACCCCAACCAAAGAAATTAAACATTTGATAGAGTCTGGCAAAATAAATCATTCAATTATAACAACAGCATTTTTTTACTTTTTCTTAAAATATGGCTTTTAGATGGGAAGAATAATAACAATAGCAAATCAAAAGGGAGGAGTGGGCAAAACCACTACAGCAATTAACTTATCTGCTTCACTTGGTGTTTTGGAACAAAAAGTTATACTTGTGGATATCGACCCACAATCGAACTCTTCTTCCGGACTTGGAGTTAACGTAAGAGAACTTGAAAAAACTGTTTATGATGTAATGCTCGATCAAGAGGATATATACGAAGTAATTATCCCGACCAGTTATCCCAATTTATCTTTATTGCCAGCATCAATCAATCTTGTTGGGGCCGAAATTGAACTTGTAAATCAAGAAAACAGGGAAACCAAATTAAAAACTGTACTGGATAAAATTAGTGATGATTATGATTATATAATAATTGATTCACCACCATCTTTGGGATTATTGACTGTAAATGGTTTAACAGCCGCCAATTCAGTAATTATTCCTGTTCAGTGCGAATATTACGCTTTGGAAGGATTAGGCCAATTACTCAATACTATTTCGTTGGTAAAACACAATTTCAATCCCGAACTCGATATCGAAGGCGTGCTAATGACAATGCACGATTCAAGACTTAGAATTTCAAATTCCGTTATCGAGGATGTACGAAAACATTTTGGCGACAAAGTATTTAAAACAATTATCTCGCGAAACGTCCGGTTGGCAGAAGCTCCTAGTTTTAATATGCCAGTAATCGAATACGACGTAACTTCCACTGGAGCTCAAAATTATCTCTCACTTGCAAACGAAATATTAAAAAAATACAAAAATTAAAGTTAATTTAAGGTTGAAATGGGAACAAATAAATCAAAATTCGGATTAGGAAAAGGCCTTGGAGCACTGCTACCAGGAAGTGACAAAACAGAAAGCACTACAACAAATAGTTCTGAAATTTTTGATATGATTGATATTTCCAAAATTATTATCAATCCCTATCAACCAAGAAAAGAATTCGACCAACAATCGCTCGAGGAATTAAGCGACTCAATCAAGAAATACGGATTAATTCAACCCATTACTTGCCGAAAAGTAAATGGAAATTTCGAGCTAATTTCGGGTGAAAGACGATTTCGTGCAAGCAAATTAGCAGGCTTGAAAAAGATTCCTGCCTATATTATCAAGGTTGACGAAGATGTGAAAATGCTTGAGTTGGCCCTGATAGAAAATATCCAGAGAGTGGATTTAAATCCAATCGAAACTGCAAGTGGTTACCAACGTTTGATTGAAGAATGTGGCTACACTCAGGAACAGGTTGCTGAACGAATCGGGAAAGATCGCAGTACAATCACCAATTTCATCCGTTTACTTAAACTACCCGATAAAATACAGGACGATTTACGTGATGGACTTATTTCTGTTGGTCATGCTCGTACACTGTTGGGTTTAAACGACCGAAATGCAATACTTGTCGTCGAAAAAGAAATAATAAAGAATAATTTAAATGTTCGTCAAGTCGAAAAAATCGTAAAAGATTATCAACAAGGAAGAATTACAATAATCGGTAACGATATCGTTAATCTACAAAATAAAGAAAAATCAGAAAAAATTGAGGAATTAAAAGTTTTCCTGCATGGATTTGAAGATGATTTAAGACAAAAGTTTGCTACAAAAGTAAACATAAAACCAAAAGATGATAACTCTGGATCGATTGAAATTAACTTTTTTAGTAAAGATGAATTTGACAGATTAATGAGTTTGTTCAACCAAATCGACCCTTCCAGACCAAATGAATAAAAACGAACAACAATACATAAAATTCCGTTATCCAATTAGAATACGATACGCAGATACCGACAAAATGGGCTTTGCTTATAACGGGAACTATCTGAAATTTTTTGAAATTGGCAGAACCGAGCTAATGCGAAATTTCGATTTAATCTACTCGGAGTTGGAAAACGAAGGTTACCAATTGCCTCTACTGGAAGCTCATGCTTACTACTATAATGCAGCTGTTTACGATGATTTAATCGAAATTGAAGCCGCACTCGATTTAAATAAAATTGGACCAAAAATTATATTTGAGTATAAGATTTTCCGTAACAACGATTTGATTGCCGAAGGGTCTACTGTTCATCTTTTTATGAAGGCAAACACAAAAAAAGCATGCCGGCCACCAAAATTTTTCGTTGACAAAATTAATTTAGTCAAAAATTCGTTAATGAATCAATGAAAAAAACTTTATTATACATTACAATTTTTTTAAGCATTATTACCATTTCGAGTGCTAACACATTCAATTTCCTTAGGGATTTTTCCAATGCACGGTCTGCTGCCTTGTCTGGAAGTGTAATTTGCATCGACAATGATTTAGATGTAGTAATTTTCAATCCTGCAGCGCTTAATACAGTTAATAACAGAAACATATCAGTAACATTCTTAAAGCATGCATTGGATATCAATTCTGGGGCGATACAATATATCTTGCCCGTCAATTGGGAAGATGGTAAAATGTCGGTTTCTGCTTTGTTTACTAACTATGGATCCTTCGACTATGTGAATAAAAATGGTGTTTTTAATGGTACTTTTTCGGCTAACGATTTGGCATTAGGAATAACATATTCAAATATTTTAGATACAAATCTGCATTATGGATTAGGATTGAAATTTGTATATTCCAATATCGAAAAATACCGTTCGACAGCAGTTGCATTGGATGCCGGAATATTATATAAGTTCGCTGACGATAGAACAAATATTGCTTTATCCTTTTTGAATGTGGGAACTCAATTAACTACTTTCGATGGGATTGTCGAAAGTATTCCCAACGATCTCAGAATAGGGTTTAATCATAAACTCAGGGGAATGCCTCTTTTGTTCAATCTTTCGTTTGTAAATTTAGCTGAATCAACAAACAAATTCTTTGATAGATTTAAGAATATTGCCATTGGCGGTGAATTCAATATTGGTAAATTTATCGATTTACGAGTAGGGTACAGCAATTACATCCGAAACGCTTTAAATAATGAACTGGATAAAGGTCTATCGGGATTTAGTGCCGGATTAGGAGTAAAAACAGATTATATCTTTATTGATTACGGTGCATCTGTTTATTCCGCGTCGTTATATTTGCATCGTTTTACTTTGAAATTCAATTTATAATATATCGGAGATAAAATGAAAAAGCTTGTGCTTTTCTTTGCATTAATCCTAATTCCAATTGTTGTTTTAGGTCAGCAGCAACAACAAAATCAACAACAAGATATCCCAATTCTTACACCAAAAATAATCGTTGGTGATATTGTTTTTGTTACCCAAGCCCTCAAAACAGTAGAAATAAAGGGAAGTGAAGTGGATGCATTTTTGCAAGTGCAACAATCATTCGAAAAATTAATCAAGGAATTAAATACTCAACAAAAGAAATTAAACGATACTGTCGATATTCGAATTCCCTTGAACATAGCCCAAAACACAGTTTCATTTATGGACAGAGCAACACTCCAAGGTCAGAATGCAGTTGTTTACAAGAGATTTGTAGATGCTTTAGTTGCTTCGACTAAGAAAAAATAAAACATCTATTTAATACCTTATTTAATTTAGAAAAATACAAAAAAAGGTAGGTCTATACCTACCTTTTTTTAATGTTTGAATATTTTTTTGTTTGAATTAAACTAAAATAGCTTTGTAACCATAGTTAATAATCCCAGAAGCACCTTCTTCTTTTATTTTACGGAAAACTAACTCTACATTAGCACCAATTTCTACCTTTTCGATTGGCGTGTCGGTAATCATAGCAGTCAATCTTGCACCTTCTTCGGTTTCGATAATTGCTACAGGAAATGGTTTCTGTAATTTATATTCGTCTGATGGAGTATAGATTATTGTGAACGACAGAATCTTACCCTTTCCTGATAGTTTTATACTTTTGAAATCTTTATTACCAGAAGGAGAAATGTATCTGTTAGGTAATGAAATAAACCCATCAGCGAACTTTTGTGCTTCAAAGCGAAATCTATGCGGAACCTCGCGAGTATATCTTTGTGAATTAGCCATTATATTGCCTCCAAAATGTGAACAACACTACTACCACCGCTTCCACCCATATTCTGGGTCATACCTAATTTAATGTTCTCAATCTGACGTTTGCCAGCTCGTCCCTGCAATTGGAAAGTTGCTTCAATTAATTGTGCAACTCCAGTAGCCCCAACAGGATGGCCTTTTGCTTTCAATCCACCGCTTGGATTTATTACAACCTTACCACCATAAGTAGCCTGACCTTCAGCAATAGCTTTACCAGCAGTACCATAGTTGAAGAAACCAAGCTCTTCGGCAACTAATATCTCGGCAATCGAGAAGCAATCATGAACTTCGACAAAGCTTATATCTGATGGCGAAGCACCTGCAGCTTTGTATGCACGTTCTGCAGATAATCTAACGGCATCCAAACGGGTCAAGTCTTTATGGTCGTGTAGTGCGATTGGGCCAGTTGCAGCACCAATACCTTTTATTTTAACTGGTCTGTCGGTAAAGTTCTTAGCTATTTCCAACGGAGCCAAAATAATTGCAGCAGCTCCATCTGTAATTGGTGAACAATCCAATAACCTTAATGGATCGGCAACTGGAGCTGATTTTAAAACACCTTTTAAATCAATCTCGAATGGATACTGAGCATAAGGATTATGAACTGAATGTTTGTGATTTTTAATTGGAACAGCGGCAAGTTCTTCCCTTGTTAAGCCATATTGTCTCATATAAACTTGTGCCATCATTGCATATAATCCAGGGAAGGTAACGCCATTGTATGCTTCATATTCTTGATCCGATGCCGTAGCCAGAACAAAAGTTCCATCGTCCACATCCCACATCTTTTCTACTCCTCCAACGAGGACTATATCCGATGCTCCCGATGCAACTTCATAATACGCTAATCGTGCGGCTTGGCCCCCAGAAGAACAAGCAGATTCAATACGGGCAGCTGGAACTCCAACTTGACCAATATAATCTGCCATTACCGAGCCCAAATGCTCCTGATGTGCATATAAACCACTCGACATAGAACCAACATATAACGAATCAATTTTATCTACTTTTGCGTCTTCCATAGCTTTCAATGCAGCTTCGGCAAACATATCTCTGATATTTTGGTCCCAGAGTTCGCCAAATTTTGTAAGACCTACACCAATAATTGCAACTTCTCTCATTCGTTCCTCCTACTCGTTAAAAAGAATTTTTTTGCGATATGCAGCATACTGACCATAAGATAAGTACATCTTGTTATTATTTAGCAACTCTCTGATTTTTGGAGCTTTATTTTGAACATCAGTAATTTTTTCTGTTGCACGGAAAATGAATGCATCACTACCAGCGCCAGAACCAAAAGATATTAATAGAGCTAATTCCCCTGGTTTTAGCACATCCATAATAGCAGAAAAACCAGTTACTGAGGAACCAGAGTAGGTGTTACCCATAATATTAACTACCCAGCCTTCCTTTAATTGTTCGTCGTTGAATCCCATCGTTTTCCCAGCTTTAAGTGGAAAACGGCCATTTGGCATGTGAAATACTGCGTGGGCAAATTCTGAGGGTTTAATTCCAGATTTATCCAGGATCTCTTTTGTAGAATTCAAAACATGCTTAAAATAGGCAGGTTCGCCAGTAAAGCGTCCGCCATGTCGAGGATAGTGTTGATATTCTCTTCGCCAAAAATCTGCAGTATCAGAAGTAAATGAATGAGTTTCGATTACTTCGGCAATTACATTATCTGTTCCAAAAATGTAAGCAGACCCTCCAGCCGAAGCAGAATACTCCAAAGCATCTCCAGGAGCTCCTTGCGAAGTATCTGCACCAATTCCGAGTGCATATTTCATATTGCCTGATTTAACATGGCTATAGGCAACGAACATTGCTTCGCTTCCTGCTTTGCATGCAAACTCAAAATCAGCAACATGCACGTGAGGTCCAATTCCAATTGCATCGATTAATACAGTACCAGATGGTTTTACTGCATAAGGATGCGATTCGGAACCAATATAAACTGCTCCAATATCCTGTGGGTCAATTTCTGCCCGTTTTAAAGCATTCTTTGTTGCTTCCACAGCAATTGTAATTGTATCTTCGTCTCTGCCTGGGACAGTTTTTTCTTGCAAAAGCAATCCATTTTCGATTACTTTTGCGTCGTCGCCCCACTGCTCAGCTATAGTGCTGATTCGTATCCTGTGCCGAGGAACATACGAACCATAACCTACTATACCTACCATATTTTCTCCATAATTTGTGTAATAAGTAACATCATTGTTTGATAAATTTCTGTGTTTTGTTACCAATTAAAATAAAATAAATTCCAGGTTGTAAATCGTTAATGTCTATACTTTGTATTAAATCTTCGTTAATGTTTATAATTTTAAGTAAGGATCCCATACTATCGAATATTGCAACATGTGTTTGAGGGATATCTAATTGAAACCTAATAAAAGAACTTGAAGGGTTGGGATTAATAAGGAAATTAGTTCCTAGTACAGTTTCTATCTTATTGATTGTTTTGTAGCTTGCCCGTAAATATAATCCCATATAGTTGTGTTCAGTTATATTATCTTTGATAATAAAAGTTCTGCTACCGTTCACCGAATCCCATTTCCATGTTTCAAAATCCTGTTTCAGCGATACAATTTCAGAAATATAACCGTCAATATCGCGTCTGGTCTCAATTTTATACTTATCGAAGAATTCATCGTTAAAAATTTCTTGCTGTCTCCAACTTAATTCATTACCACTAAGATCGTATTCATAGATTTCTTTTCTTTTGGGGTTCCACTGTGTGCCAAAAGTTTCTTCAAAGATTTCAACAGGTTTATCAAACTTATTATATATAGTTGAAATTCTTTTATATTCGGTCCATTCGTTGTTCCAAATTTTTTCGTAAATAGAGTTGGTTAGTATCGATTGATTGTTGTATGTGTTAGTAATCCTATCCTTCCCTATCCATTCAACGTCATTCCAACTAAATTCAGTTTGCTGTAGTATCTTGTTGCTTTCGTTATAAATATAGTGAAATTTGAAAACAGGAATGTTACTTTCTTTATTAAGTTTTTCGAACACTGTTGTTTCTTTATTTTTGTTAGGATAGTAGGTATAATTGTATTTCCAATAATCAACCAATTTCCAATTACTCCATTTCTCGTACATGTTTTCAGTGAGATTCTTATTTATGTCATATTGTTTAGTAAAACGATAATCATAAGTCCACTCATTTTCGACTAAATTCTCAGAAAGAAAGACAGTTAAAGAATCATTTTCATTATAAAAATACGTTTTCCGATTATAGCTTGTCCAGTCTTCATTTTCCCATTTTTGATAGTATTCTGAAGAATTTTGGTTTTTAGAGTTATATAGATAGAAATACCTCTTTTCAGGAACCCATGCACCATCTTTGCGATTTTCAATAATTCTTTCAACTAAAAGATTGTTTATATCGTAAGAAATGTTTTCCCTGCTATATAAATACCATTTATCACCTACTAATCCATAATACAGCTTATTTGTCGTGAATTCTTCAGAGTTTATTTTGTAAACAGTTTTAAAACCACTACTAATTTTATTATCTTTCCAGCTAATTATTTTATTTTCTACTAATGTTCCTTTTAAGTTGTAAATAAACTCATATTCATACAAGTAATTATTTAATGTTTGACGAACATATACAGTATCGGCAACTTTATATTTAGAATAGGATGTAAAAAATGTTGCAATAAAAAAAAACAATCCAAGAAATACTTTCTTAGATAAATTTGGAATATATGTATAACAATCGAATATCAATAGTACACCAAATTAATCAAAACAACCCATTTGACGAGCAATTACCAGTCTTTGTATTTCGCTGGTTCCTTCACCAATTTCCAACAATTTGGCATCACGGTAGTATCGTTCGGCTTCATATTCTTTAATTAAACCATACCCACCCAATATTTGTACAGCATGGTTCGACGACATGTGGGCTAATTCGCTGCAATATAACTTGGCAATGGCTCCTTCTTTGGTTACGTTTAACCCCTGATTTGCCATACGACATACATCATAAAGATAATTTCTTGATAATTCCAAACCAATCTCGATATCAGCAAATTTAAAAGCGGTTGCTTGGAAATGACTTATTGGCTGACCAAAGGCTTTTCGGTTTTTAGCATAGTTCAAAGCATAATCACATGCACCCTGAGCTAATCCTAACCCCATTGATGCAATTGATAATCTGCCATAATCCAAGGTCTTTAGCATTTGGCGAAATCCGTCGCCACGCTTACCAAGTAATGCAGATTTGTGGACTCTAACATTATCTAAGAAAATTTCGGTAGTGTTCGAAGCACGCCACATCATTTTTTTGTGAATAGGCTTAACTGTGTATCCGGGAGTGTCATTTTCTACCAAAAAACAAGAATATTCCTTTTTTCCGTCGGGACGAATTCCCGAAACAGCAAGTATTGTCGAGCCAAGTGTAATATCGGTCGAAGCATTAGTTATAAACGTTTTCGCTCCATTTAATACCCAATAATCTCCATCTTCGGTTGCTGTTGTCTGAGTATTGCCAGCATCGGAACCAGCTTCGGGTTCTGTTAGTCCAAATCCCCAAAGATAACCAGTTGATAATTTAGGAAGATACTTACTTTTTTGTTCATCATTTCCAAAATAATAGATGGGACCTACTCCCAATGAGTTATGGGCGGCCACTGTTGCGGCATTAGAGCCATCTACCCTTGATAATTCTTCTACAATTATGATATAAGATACATAGTCTAAATCGGCACCACCGTAGTGTTCTGGAATAAAAGCACCCATAAATCCCATTTCGAACATTTGCTTAGTAATTTCCAAAGAAAACTGCTCTTTTTCGTCCAATTCTGCAGCTACTGGTCGAATAACTTCCTCGGCAAACTTTCTTACCGTATCCCTTAGGAATATTTGCTCTTCTGATAAATTTCTATTAATTGGCATAAATTATTTATGTTAATCTAACTAAAAATTCAATAATTAGAAAATTTACTTTTCAAATAATCTAATTTAATAAATTTTTCTTAATTTTATACTATTCTTGTTAAAAGTTATTAAAAAAAGGGGAATATATGGAATTTTTATTTACTGAAGAACAGAAAATGCTTAAAGAGATGGTTGCAAAATTTGCTTCCGAAAAAATTGCTCCCGTAGCTGCCGAAAACGAACGTAACCATCGATTTCCAAAAGAAATAATTGAAGAAGCCGGCGAACTCGGTTTAATGGGTATTGCCTATCCTACTGAATACGGCGGTGCGGGAATGGATTATGTTTCGTATATGATAGCGGTTGAAGAGGTATCTCGTTGGTGCGCTTCTACTGGTGTAATTATTTCTGCCCATTCTTCGCTTGCATGCGATCCTATTTACCGATTTGGAACTGAAGAACAAAAGCAAAAATTCTTACCTGATATGTTATCGGGAAAGAAAATTGGTGCTTTTTCTTTAACTGAATCCAGCGCTGGTTCGGACTCGAGTAATACCAAAACTGTAGCTCGAAAAGACGGCAATAAGTGGGTTATAAATGGTTCCAAACTATTTGCAACTAATGGAAACGAAGCAGACGTGTTTATTTTGATTGCAAGATCGGGCGATGACAAGCACAACCT
>CAYOPF010000025.1:4622-26000 GCA_964405755.1 uncultured Chloroherpeton sp. | reverse complement strand
TTTGCTGCCTTCTTTGGTTCAGGCTTGACCTCGACTACCGGTGCTGGTTCGGCTTTCTTTGGTAAAACCGTAAATTCCAAATTTTCTTTGGCTTTTGGTGCAGGAGATTTCATTATAGCTTTTTTGATGATATTTGCCTCCTTTTTCAACTCTTTTTCCTTGTCCTTAGTTTTTTTCTTTTGGGGTGCAGGAACGATATCAGAAACTTTTGTTTCCATTTTCTTTTTTGGTTCCACTTGCTTAATTGCAACAGTAGGTTCATCAACTTTTTTATTCTTAGTTGTTGTAACCTTTGTATTTACTTGATCTTGGGCATTTTCGGTTTTAATATTCTTTTTAGCCATAATTCTTCTCTCATTTGTACTATTTTTTTTCAACAAATATATAAATTTTTGAGTCTAGAAACTCAATTTCGACAAAATTATTTTGAATTTCTTTAAATTCTATTGAATTTGCTAAAGTCTCGGCTTTAACATAATCACTTAATTCCATTATTGAATTTTTAACTATATCATCCGAATTGAACGATATTTCGATTCTATCAGTTACATCGAATCCGCTGTCCTTTCTTAGATTTTGGATTTTACTTACGAATTCCCTTGCGATTCCTTCGTTAATTAATGACTGATTCAACGAAGTATCCAATGCTATCGTCAAATCATTTTCTCTGGCAACAAGCCATCCTTCGATATCTTGGCTAAAAATATCAACATCTTCGGATAAGAAGACGAACTTTTCGCCTTGATATTCCAGTTCTAATTGTCCAACTTTTTCTAACTGTATTATTTGACTATTACTAAGTTTATCGATTGCTTCGGCAGCTAATTTCATAAGTTTACCATATTTTTTGCCCATAACTTTGAAATTTGCTTTTGCTTTACGTTTTATAACTTCTGAATTGTTCTCATCAATAAATTCAATATCTTTAATATTCAATTCATCCTGTATAATATCTTTGAATTCCATTATGTTCCTACGTTCAGTAGGTGAATCGATTGGTATCAAAATCCTCTGCAACGGTTGACGAACACGTATTTTTGCTTTTTCTCTCAAGGAGCGTGCAAGGTACACAATTTGCTGAACCATCGACATCTTATGTTCCAATTCCTCATTGATTAATTCAACTTTGCATTCAGGATATTTTTCCAAATGCACCGAAAGTGGATCGTTATCTTTTCTCAATTTTTGATATAAATCTTCTGAAATAAATGGTGCAACCGAGGAAATAAGCACAGTTAGTTGCTTCAACACAAAATAAAGGGTTTGATAAGCGGCAATTTTCTCGTCATCATTTTCGCCTTTCCAAAATCTTCTTCTGTTTCGACGAATATACCAATTGGACAATTCGTATATAATAAACTCTTGGATTGCACGATGAGCTTTGGTTAGCTCATACTCGTCCATAAACTTTTTATAGTTTTGGATTAATGAATATGTTCTGGAAATTATCCATTTATCAATAATTGGTCGATTTTCAATTGCAATTTCTGCTGTTTGTCTGTCGAAGTTGTCAATATTGGCATACATTGCAAAGAATGAATATGTGTTGGTGAGCGACCTTAGAAAGTCCGAAATAACAGTTTTAGCAATATCATCGGCATTGAATAAAGTTGGTTTCCAAGGAGGATTATTCACAAACATATACCAGCGAACTGCATCTGCACCATATTTTTCCATAATTGCAAATGGGTCCACAGCATTTCCCTTGGACTTACTCATTTTCAATCCCTTCGAATCCAGAACAAGTTCGTTCACAACAATATTTTTAAAGGCGGGTTTGTCGAAGATTGCTGTAGAAATATTATGAAGTGTGTAGAACCATCCACGAGTCTGATCCACTCCTTCGGCAATGAAATCACCAGGAAATTGACTTTCGAATAATTCCTTGTTCTCGAATGGATAATGGAACTGAGCAAAAGGCATCGATCCAGAATCGAACCAAACATCAATCACTTCGTGTGTTCTTCGGTAGGTTTTACCGTTTTTAATAAAAATAATTTTATCGACAAATGGCTTATGTAAATCGATTTCGAAATTGCCATCCTTAACTGAAATCTTTGTACCATCCTCGTATTCGTAAAGCCCCTCGGTTAATTCCTCGATTGATCCAATTGCAAAATAATCCGAATTGTCGGCTTCGTTCACCCAAACAGGAAGTGGAGTACCCCAATAACGATCGCGGGATAACGACCATTCCTTAACTTCTTCCAACCAGTTTCCAAATCGTCCTTCACCAATTTCCTTTGGTTGCCAATTGATTTGTTTATTTAATTCAATCATCCTTTCTTTGTATTCAGGAGATTTAATAAACCACGATTCCCGTGCATAGTACATAATCGGGTTACCTGTTCGCCAGCAATGAGGATAACTGTGCAAATAATCATAAGTGATTTTATATGTTTTATCAACAGATTTTAAATATCGCACAATGTCTTTGTCTGCACCTTCTTCGGTATGATCGGGATAAGTAAAGGTTTTAATTGCACGTCCTGCGAATTCTCCCATATCATCCGTAAAATGTCCGTCAGGAGTTACTGGTTGGATGAAAGGAATAGCAAACTTTTTGGACATTTGGTAATCGTCCTCGCCAAAAGCAGGTGCTAAATGCACTATACCGCTCCCATCTTCGGTAGAAACAAAATCTCCAGGCAAAACAGTTAATGCTTGTGGGTACGTATCCTTATCTATTTTTGCAAAAGGTAGAATTTGTTCATAGCTCGAGCCAATTAACTCTTTTCCTTTAAATTCCTTTAATATTTCCACATCTCCATCGAGTGCATTAATTCTGGATTTTGCAAGAATTATCTCATCGCGGAGTTCTGTTCCATCTTTTAATTTCCTGTTATTTTTTACTAAAGCATAGTCAATCTCCTCGCCTGCAGCAAGTGCAACATTTGCCAACAATGTCCACGGAGTAGTGGTCCATACCAATATATGCTTACTAATAATTTCTTCAATCGAAGAATTAGTAATTTTCAATTTTAAATAACAATTTGGATCGTTCACATCTTTATAACCTAAGGATAATTCGTGTGAACTAAGTGGAGTTGCAATTGTGGGAGATTGGGGTATTACTTTGAAACCACGATAAATCAGACCTTTCGACCAAAATTGCTTTAGTGCCCACCAAACAGATTCAATGTATTCATTGGTACAAGTAATATATGCCGAATTTAAGTCCACCCAATAGCCCATTCGTTCAGTCAAGTAGTTCCATCCACGATCTTTACTGATGTTTTCGTAAACAAAATTTTTACATTCTGTGTTGAATTTATCAACCCCATAAACCTCAATTTCTCGCTTATCTTTAAGCCCAATTTTCTTTTCCAGTGCAATTTCCACAGGAAGTCCGTGAGTATCCCAACCTGCCTGACGGCGAACATAATAACCATTAAGTGATTTGTAACGGCATACAGCATCTTTTATTGCTCTTGCCAGTACGTGGTGAATACCAGGCTCCCCGTTTACTGTGGGAGGTCCTTCATAAAAACTAAAAGGAGGATTATTCTTGTTTAATTCTAAGTTCTTTTCGAAAATCTGGTTCTTCTCCCAAAACTTAAGAATATTGTGCTCATTTTTAGGATAAGAAAAATCATCATTAAATAATTCAAACTTTTTCAATTTGAATGCCTGTAAATTTATATTAAACTTACAAAAATATTAAAATCCAATCAAATATTCATAACATTAATTAAATATTTTCTGTTTTCATTAGAAATTATTAACAGAATTAAAAGAATTTTTGTAATTTTACAAATTATTTATAATATCTAATGAACGATAACGAACGAATCGACTTTTTAGAAAAAAAAATAAAACTGCAGGAGCAAGAAATTGCCTACCTAAAGTCTCAGATTGAAAAACTCAAACAAAATGAACGAAAGTTCAGATTGTTTTTCGAAAAATCCCACGATCCTTTTTTGTTGATTAAAAATTTCCGTTTTATCGACTGCAATAAAGCAGCTTTGGATATTTTAAAAATTGGTACATTCAGTGAATTATTAGATACACACCCTTCTTCGATTTCGCCAGAATATCAACCAGATGGAAAATTGAGCACACTTAAAGCAAACGAAATGATGAACATTACCCTTACAAAAGGTTACCACTCATTCGACTGGGTGCACAAAGCAGTTGATGGAGAGTTGTTTAATGTTAGGGTAAGTTTAACACCAATTATTATTGATAATGAATTGATAATATTTACACACTGGACCAGAATGGAATAAAAAAAAATCCCGAGACATAAGATGTACCGGGATAACTCTGCGATTGTCGAGGCGAGAGGATTCGAACCTCCGGCCCTCTGGTCCCAAACCAGATGCGCTACCGGGCTGCGCTACGCCTCGTGCAAAAAAACAGAATACAAAATTACGAAAAAAAAAGTAATTATACAATCATTCAAACAACTTAATTTTATAACTTCCAATATTCTTTAAACCAATCTTCTGATACAGCGAAGTATATTTTAAACCTTAAAGGTCCTCCTTTTTGTGAAGTTATCTCATTATGTATTAAATTAAATTTATCAATATGCTTTAATCCTTGAATAACAGCTTGTTGCATACCAAAGTCATTTTTTTTGAGCTGATGTTTGCGACTCTTCGATTTCCCCATTTTTATTTAAAAGTAATTTTACTTTGACCATTCCATCTTTGTTTTCTTTTATCGCTTCCTCAGGAAACCTTATTTTTTTTAAAAGCTTAATAATTTCTGCTGTATTTATTTTGGGATAATTTCCTTCACTAACATTTTGTACAAAAATCAAATTCCCGAAATTACTCCCTGGTGTTGCAATAATCGAAGGGGGTTTGTATCCTTCCGATTCGTTGTAATCTCCAAAATATATAGGAATTCTAAAATTAACTTTTACTTTTTTACCATTTACCTCACCAGGAGTATATTTACGCGATTGCTTTACCAATTCAATTGCTTTCTCATCCAAACCGTATCCTATTTTTTTTGACCAATCACCTTGATTAATCCTACCTTTATATATTTTGACATCATTAATATTGCCATCGGGTATATATATTGTAGCTAACTATAACATAAGCCGATTTAATACCTTTTTTAACTGCTTCTTCAGTCAGTTCAATATTCTTCCAAAGTGGATTATTGCTATTATTGCCTTCATTAATTTCCTTACTTATTCTTTCAGGAACTTTTGTTAAGTTGTGGTAAGGTACTGTATCTTTTAAATTATACTCAATGGAGTTGTTATTGCATGATATCATAAAAGCCATTGTAAGCAACAGAAAAGTCAAAGTCGAATACTTGAAGATAATTGTACCCAATGAAGTGCTTCTTTGATTTTTGAGAATTTCTATCATTTTAAACCTCTCTTTTATTGATGATGATTTTAAATTGCTTGTTAATAAATTTGTATTAGAAATTGATGTAAATCTCAACATAATCTTTAGATAATTTATCACATTACCATTAATTTGAATTGCTTTCTGGTCTGCTTGATATTCGTGGATAGTTACTAAACATTTACCCCAAACATATATTAAGGGATTATACCAAAATGCTGAATATATTAATATCTTCAAGAATATATCAAGGCTGTGCTTATGTTCTATGTGTGCTATTTCGTGATTTAAAACAATTATTTCTTCTTCCTCCGATAAGTTATCCGGTAGGACAATCCAATTTAAGAATGAATATGAAAGTGTGTTATTTTCTATTGTAACAACCAGGATTTTGTTATTTAATTTATACTTTATTTTTGCATTTTTTAATCTTTTTACAAGAAGAAAAATCGAAATAATCGACATTATTAATATTATACAGCTAACTGTAAAATAAAAAAATTTAATCAAAGTAAATAGATCAACTTCTGTTAGCAAATTATTTTTGGTCTCCTCTATCAGTATTTTATTATTTATTAAATCATTTACACTGCTTTCAACATCGTTACTCGCAACTATAATATTTGAAAATTGGTACCAAGTTATATTTTCGGTTATATTTGGAGCAATGTTTATTGTACTAATAATTGCAATGACTGGAATCATTATTATTAGAATATACCTATTGACCGTAAAAAATCTTTCCTTTTTTAAAGTAAAATGAAAAAAGGAAAAAAGCACTACAAATCCTATACTAAATTTTATGTGAAATAGCAAAAATTCACTCATTGTTGTCTCCCTTTTTAGATATTTTTTCAATTACTTTCTTTAGTTCTTCTATCTCCGAATTTGATAATTTCTTTTCATTTGCAAAATAACTTACAAGTTGAATTGGTGAATTATGAAAATACTTCGATAGTAAATTTTGAGTTATTTTTCTTCTATATTCATCTTTAGATACAGTCGGAAAATATTCATACGTTGTTCCATAATCGTTATGAGAAACATATCCTTTTCTTTCTAATATTCTTATAATTGTAGAAACAGTATTATAGGCAGGTTTAGGTTCTGGATATTTGTTTAGAATATCTTTAACAAATCCCTTCCCCAATTCCCACAACTTAGTCATAGCTTCTTCTTCCGCAGTAGTTAATTCTTTGCTTCCCATCTATTCCTCATATTTTTTCATTGAAATTATTTTTATTACAAAAATACAACTAAATAATTAGTTATGCAACTAAAATCTTTGTTATTTATTAAAATATTTTAACGTGAAATTAATAATTGATTAATCAATTTTTACATAATACGATAAATAGATAGTTTTGAGATAAGAAAAATAATTTCTGATAATTGAAATCAATCAATATTTTCTATTTTATTAACTTTTTTTTAAAAATTATGCACAAAGTGGTAGAAAGTGGAACGTTTTCCCAAATAATTTCTTAATTTTGTAACAATTGGTTTATAAGGATAGAAAAATGTCTGCTTTGATGGGCGGCGAAACATATTCAATTGATTCGAAAGGTAGGGTTAAACTACCTTCTCGGTTATTGAAGCATCTCGCAGCCGAGTCTGACACTACTTTTGTACTCACACGCGGACTGGATGGATGTGTTTTTGGTTATCCATTGAGCGAGTGGAAACAAGTTGAAAACAAAATCCGATCCTTAAATCAATTTGATCAGAAAAATCGCAGCTTTGTACGGCATTTTTTAATGTTGAGCGAAGAAGTTACTCTCGATGGACAGCAACGGCTAATAATTCCGAGAAAATTGATGAAATTAGCAGGAATTAAAGACGAAGTTACAATAGTTGGTGTTTTGGACCATATCGAATTTTGGAATCCTGGCAGCTACGATGATTACATAGGATTGCACGATGACGATTTCGACAAAATTTGTGAAGAAGTAATGACTCGAAGCTAATGAGCGAAGCACCACAATACCACATACCGGTATTGCATCGAGAAGCGATAAGTTATTTGATAACCGACCCTAACGGTATATATATTGATGGAACCCTCGGGGGTGGGGGGCATAGTAGCCTGATTTTACAGCAATTAGGCACTAATGGCAAATTAATTGCTTTCGACAAAGATATCGAAGCAATTGAGTTTTGCCGTGAACGATTTAAGGAGATTTTAGCCCGAAGTGTTCCACAATTGCAACTGAGAAACGAAAGTTTCTCCAAGGCATGCAGCCTAGCTGAAGAGATTGGAAATATTCAGGGTCTTCTGTTGGATCTTGGCGTCTCCTCCAAGCATTTCGATAGCACGTCGGGGGGCTTTAGCTATCGAACCAATTCACAACTCGATATGAGATTTTATCCGGTTGGCAGGACAGCAGAGGACCTCATTAATTCAGCTACTGAAGAAGAGCTTGAGAGAATTTTTCGCGTATATGGCGAAGAAAAATATTCTCACAAAATTGCCCGGCGAATTTACAGCGTTCGTCGGGTGAGAGCTCTCCGTACAACTTTCGATCTTCGTGATGTTATTATCGAGGCTGTCCCAACCTATAATCCCATCGACAATCTTTCTCGTGTATTCCAAGCTATCCGCATTGTTGTTAATCGCGAATTAGAAGAATTGGAAAATACTTTGTCTACTGTTTTACCCGCCTTAAATCTTGGTGGCAGATTAGTAATAATATCCTATCACTCCTTGGAAGACCGAATTGTGAAACAATTTTTCAAAGAACACTCCGAGCCTAAAACTCATCAAAACAAATACAAAGCTAATGTTAAACAATCAAATAGTGTGCCAACATTACAGATTTTAACAAACAAACCTATAATCCCATCTAAAGAAGAACAAAAAGAAAACAGCCGCTCCCGCAGTGCTAAAATGAGAGTGGCCGTAAGAGTGTAGTAGTTTATAAATTAAAACTATCTAAAATTGATTTTACTTCGTTGTCGAAATCCTTGTATTCCCGTGGTTCGTAACGATTGATATAGAACAACAATTGACCTATTATGCCTTTGTAAGCCAGTTTTATTGATTTTTGTTTATCTCCTTCCTCAATCTTTAATAACTCTATTGGAAAATTGACCAACCTTTTGGTTATTTCTGGATTCTTCTTTATTGTTAGCACATTCTCCGAAAATAACAGTTGGAATATTCCAACATATTGAACAAAGTATCGAGTGAATGCAACAAAGAACAATCTGTCCCTTTTTTCAATTTCCTCAGTTAGATTAAGAACATTAAGTATAGATTTCTCTAAATCATCAATAAAACTATCGATACAATAACCAATTAGCTCATCTAAATTGGCGAAGTACTTGTAAAACGTAGCAGGTGTGTAACCCGCCGCCTGAGCTATTCCACGAATATTGAAGGCCTGAATCCTTTCCCCCATGATAATTTGTTTTGCAGCTTCCACAAACTGTTTGTGAGTTGCATGGTTTTTTGAATTTTGTAATGCTTCCATAATATACCTCAAATAATAAAAATATGTTTGTAATAATTATTATAACGAGTGTATGTTATTTATATTGTTTGTAAAGTATATTTTTTTGTGTTTTGTTAAATTTTTTTTGTAATTTTGTAATTCTAATAAATTATGTTGCCTCCTTAGCTCAGCTGGTAGAGCAATTGACTCTTAATCAATGGGTCACAGGTTCGAGTCCTGTAGGGGGTACTTCCGCAACTAAATAAGCCCGATAAAAAGATATATTCAACTTATCGGGCTTTTTTTATTTTATATTTGTGTTGTAAACTTTAAATATTTCTCAAAATAATTAACTATATTATCACTTTTTCCCCTAATTTGAAGGTTCGTTTTGTTTCGTCGAATATTATCTTACCGGCAGGAACAAAATTGTCATGCTCGAAAATCACAGTCCAATTATTTTCTAAGATTATTGGCAGCAATTTTCCTTTTTCCTTCAAAGTAGTCATAGGATAATTATCGTAAGCTATGATGTAGGGCAAGGGAATGTGGGCAGATGTTGGGATTAAATCTGCCAGATATAAATAAATATTAGATCCGTCGGCAATTTTTATCATCTGCATTTTGGGTGTATGTCCATCGACAGTAATTGCCGAAATTCCAGGGAATATTTCACCATCACCATCGAGCAATTCCAATACGCCGTTATCTTTTAAAGGGAGATAATTTTCCTGAAAATACGATGCGGTATCCTTGAGCGTAGGATTCATTGCGTGGTTGTATTGTTCGCGTTGAACGAAGTATTTGGCATTTGGGAACGAAGGAACTACCTTCCCATTTTCGAATTGTGTAGCACCGCCACAATGGTCAAAATGAAGATGAGTGAGAATTACATCGGTAATATCGCCGGGGTTCAATCCATATGGTGATAAAAAGTGATTTGGTTCTGAGGTTTCGAAGTTTATATCATAAATTGATTTCTTTTTCTCGTCGAATTTTGTTCCATTTCCTGCATCAATCAAAATATTCTTATTTCCAGTCTGGATAAGAAGAATGCGTGCCTGCAATGGAATGCGGTTTATATCGTCGCCACCATCGTATGCGCGTTCCCATAAAGTTTTAGGAACTACTCCGAACATTGCACCGCCATCTAAGCGAAATTGACCTGTCTCTATTAGATTTATTTTCATTTTTTAGTCTAAATTAAATTTAATTAGTTCTAAAACGTTTTTATTGTTTTAGTATTTTTTACGCAGATAACTAAATTATGAGCGATCAAGTACAGCAAATGTTTGCAAATTTGTCCCCTAAATACGATTTGATGAACGATTTACTCTCGTTTGGTATTCACCACCTTTGGAGATACAAAACAGTTCGGATTGCAGACATTAAATCACCTGTCAGAATTCTTGATTGTGCAACTGGAACCGGAGATTTAGCTGTAGCGTTTGCTAATGATATTAACAATAAATCACAAAAATTTGGTTTCGATAAAAGTCAATGCGAGGTTCTTGCTACTGACTTCTGCCCCGAAATGTTCCAATTTGGAATCGAAAAAGCAAAAAGTAAAAATCTATCAATTAAATTTGAATTTGCAGATGTAATGAATCTGCAATATCCCGATAATTATTTCGATATCACCTCGATATCATTTGGTATTCGCAACGTGGACGACCCAAAGATTGGTGTTGCCGAGTTAGCAAGAGTAGTGAAAAGTGGTGGTAAGGTAATGATTCTTGAATTCGGACAGCCAAGCGGTTGGATTACATTTCCATACAATTTTTATAGTAGAAGAGTAATGCCATTTCTGGGTAAGTTGATTGCAAGCAACCCCGTTGCATATACTTATCTTCCAAGAACAGCTGCTCAATTCCCTTCCGGTGATAAATTTGTGGAAATTATGCAATCAACTCAGCAATTCTCCAAAATCAGTCAGTTTCCATTTTCAAATGGAATAGCTTTTCTTTATGTAGGAATAGTTAAATAAAAAAATTCGTTTTAGTAATAGTACTTTTTTTGTAGCTTCTATTCATTCAATAAAAAAAAGCCACCCCGAAAAGAGGTGGCTTTTTTAGAGTTTATTCTTAGTTATTTAGTAATAACAATTTGTTTGATTGAGGATTTGCTTCCATTTTGGATTTTTACAAAGTAAGTGCCGTTAGCAACTTTGTTTGTAATATCGAATGAAACATTGTTCAATCCATTTACACCCTGTGTTGTAATTGTATGGATAGTACGTCCGGTTAAATCTAATATTGCAATTTCGATAGTTCCATCGGATTCCAATTCAAATGCAATGTTTAGGTCGCTTTTAACTGGATTTGGAGTAACTTGAATATTGAATGCATTGTTATCAGTAACGGAAGTAACACCACCGGATTTTTCGACAATTACTTGTGCTGATGTGGATTTTGTTTTACCACAAATGTTAGTTGCTTCGCAAGCATAGAAACCGCTGTTTGCCAAGGCGGCTTCGTCGATAACGAATGTGCTTTGAGTTGCCCCATTAACTTTGAAGTCATCTTTGTACCATTGATATGTAAATGGTTCAGTTCCACTAACTTCAACAGTTAAAGTGATTTTTTCTTTTTCTTTAACAGTTACATCTTTTGGATTGGTGTCGAACACTGGAATTGAGTTAACTTCTAATGTTACATTATTACTTGTTTTAGTAGATTCGCCAATTGCACCCTTTGCAACAACATGGTAAATTCCAGCATCGGTTGGAACAACATTAGCAATCTTCAATTCGTGTGATTTTGTTCCGGTTATTCTTGCATCATCTGCTAAAGCAGCACCATCTTTGTACCATTGATACATTATTAATTCGTTGCTACCAGGCACTTCTGCATAAGTTGTGAATGTTGCTGTGCCAGCCAAGCATACTGCTGCATCCTTTGGTTGATCGATAAACACAACATCGCTCGCAATCATTTCCAATTTTATTGGTTTGGAACGAACTATACCGCATTGACCTTCAACTTCGACAAAGTAATAATCATCTACTGCACCAGTGAAATGCTTGTCCATTAAACTTGTAACGGTCATAATTGGTGAACGGGTGTTTGCATAGTTTTCGTTGTCGAGCAATTGCACGTCTTGTCCATTATAGCGACGATACCATTGATAACGGTGTTGGAACAATGGAGGTGTGATACCCTTGGTGTGTGCTTCGATCTCGAAGAATACTGTTCCACCCATCTTTCCTTTCACGGTTGTTGGCTGTTTTGTGATTTCTGTTGGACGTAATGTATAAACTAATACTTCGGTAGAAAATAAGCCATTTGCAGTATTTGCTGGGCCATAAATTTTGCATTTGTAGTTACCAGCTGTTTCGTAATTAAATGTTGTAAATTTATAGACTGGATTAGTCGCACCAGGTATTGGGTTTCCATCTTTGTACCATTGATATAGTGCAGTTGCACCATAGCTGATAGTTGCAGCCAGATCGATTTGGCGGTTTGATTCGCCATTGCAAGCCATAATTGGTTTTGGTTGTTTTAATATCGAAATTTCCAATTCAATACCTGCATAACCAGTGTAGTAGAATCCATCTCTCATCATTCCGTAGTAATCGTATAATTCAAATTCGCTACTTATTCCTAAAGGAAAATAAGTTACAGCATTATCGACGAACTGAACAAATTGGTATGATCCATCGTCAGTTAATTGGATATTTGAATTCGATGATGTTTGGTCACCTGTTGTATTAATCCAATTAGTTAAATCGCTGGCATTTGTAGTTCCTTTGGTAAAGAAGTTATTGTTAGCACCTTGAATCATCGAAATTGTGTTGATAACTGAACGGCCTGTTCCATAATTCGTAACCAAATTTCTCTTGAAATGGTTAGATCCACTATTGAACGAAGCTGCTGCTGCAGTACTGTTGGTTACAAATGTGTTATAGTAGAATCCAGTGTTAGCGTTGTTGATTGCGTTTATTGCAATTGGACCAGATGCATTAATCAAGTTATTGGCGATTACTCCGCCATTTGCATTTTGAACCAATACACCACTCGAAGTGTTGTTGCCACTAATAGTTACTTTATTATATGCAGCTGAATTGCTTGAACCGCCGATACTTAAACCAGAAACAGTAATAGTTCCGGTAGCTAAGCTAATCGAATTCTTGTTAACTTTTGCGCTTCCAGTATTTATTACGATACCACTTACGCCAGTTGCATTGGAAATTGAGTTATTCTCAATTACTGAACCATTGAAACCAGGTGCATTCAACATAATTACAGCATTACCTACAGTTGTCGAATTGAAATTGATGAATGTGTTGTTTGCAACTCTTGCATAGTTTTGCAGCCACAATCCGCCCAATCCTGGTTGAGTATTTCCCATGAATTCATTGTTTTCGACTGCTACTGAATATGTTGACTGTATTTTATTGTCTTTGATATCTTTAGGTTGGGCAATTCCACCACCCGAAACGTTTTGGTAGATACCATAGCCATTGTAATTGTTGAATTTCAAACCTGTGAAAATATAGTTTGGCGACGAATAGGTGTTGGCATAAATACCATGTGAACCGCCGTTGATAGTACTGTTCCGTACAGTTGCTTTGTTGATGTCGTTGAAATAAATTACAGCAAAGTTTTCGTTACGAGTTGGGTTTGTTGAACCTGTTAATACTACGTTTTCAATTGTTAAATTTTCTGTTCCACTTGCCCAGATTGCATTTGCACCTGCGGCAGTTCCTTTGGATACGCTTATTGTTAAGTTCTTAAGTGTAACATTATCCAAACCATTGAGACCTAAAGCCCAATTTGCACTGTTGGTAGTAACATTCAAGCGAACATCACTTGCATAACCAGTTGCGGATTGGAATGTAAACGTATTAATTCCATGTGCAAAATCGTTGATAGTTACTTGCTCGGTATAAGTTCCTGAATTAATGTTGAATGCCACAGGACCGTCACCTAAAATACCGCTGGAGCTAAGGTATTGAGCAGCTTCAGCAAAAGTTGGAAAGTGAGCATTGCCACCACCAATTGTATATGTTCCTGCTACCAACGAAGGTGCTTTAAATGTTGTGAAATTATCATTTGCTGGATTTGGATCGGCAACTCCATTTGGATTTAATGTAGTTGCTTTAATTTCGAATGGCGCCAATGGTGCCTTGAATTGGAAATCGAATTGACCAACAACGACATCTGCTGTTTGGTTTTGGCCCAATGAGCCGAACCATTTCTTGGAACCTTTCTTAACGCCATCGACGTACCAATCGATATCAATTACTGTTAATGGTTTTCGTGCATAATTTTGGATTCGAACCACCACATCTTTCAGTCCTGGAGTAAAACTACCCGATGGTCCAGTTATCGAAATAGGACCTGCATCTTCTGTCGCTGGTGCTGTTTGTACGGTTTTGGAGTTATTCGAAGGATCAGAATCTGGTTCTGAAGTACCCTCACCAACGATGTTTGTCAACCAGACGGTAATACTGAAAGGATTGTAAGGACCACCATCGGGATAGGTAAAGGGATGACTCCCAAGTAGTATTTGAGCTGTATTACCTTTCTTTAATGAACCTGTCCAATTGACTGGAGTCTTATTAACACCATTTACAGACCAATTGATAGTACACTTTGAAACATTACCATCAGCATTACTTCCTAAAACCATAGAAATGTTATAAGTACCTTCCAGATACGGATAAGTTGGTGTGATAATATTATTGACAGATGCATCTGGAGCTAATGCCTGAACTACAACTGTATAGTCCTCAACTTCTCCATAAGAAGAACTACCGCAAGCAACAACAGTGGATGCATACATCATTCTTACTCTCATTCTTGTTGTTCCAGGAGTTGCATTGGCTGGTACTGTAATATCTTGTTTGAAATAGGCTCCTGGTGTTGATCCCGATTGGGCTACTGTATAGGTTTCGCCGTTGTCGGTAAAAGCACAATTCTGATTCCAGTCAAAAAATACTGAAACATTATCAGAACCATACGCATAACCACCATTCCATACTTCAATAGTATAAGTTTGACCAGGTTTTAAATACGCAACTTTACTGGTGAAATCAGCTACACCAGAGTTAAATCCATTATTACCAGATGTTGGATTATCAATTTCGGCAAATTTAACTCGGCCAATATATTCATCTTGGTATGTAGTAGAAGCAGTACAGTAAGTACACTGAGCTTTTGAGACTTGCGAAAATCCTACAAAAATCGCAAAGAGAGCAAATATCCCAACAAGGATACTTGAGAGTTTGTTATTAGTTTTCATAAAAACCTCTTAATATTTTAAACAAAATTTATTTTCTATACTTTAATAGCATTGAAAATTACAAAAAAAAATTGTATTGTCCAAATTTTTACTACATTTTATTACTACAATCAATATTTTTCAACAAAATACTTCATAAAACATATGACAAAATCCTAAATAAAATGTTACAAAAATCTTTTGCCCAAATCTTGCTTTATTCTTTTTCCCTGTTAATTGCATTCCAAAGCTATAGTGGTGCCGAACTAAAAGTACTAAACTGGAATGTACATACCTCATTTACCAATTCAGTGGATGTTGCAGTGGACGAGAACAGCAATTATTATTTTGCAACTCAGGGTGGCTTACTCATTTACAATAATTCAAGCAGTACAACGCACACAATAAACTCGGGAAACGGATTGTGGGACAACGAATTAACAAGTGTGTATTACAATCCATTAACAAAGCAAATTATTGCTGGTTCTGCTTTGGGTGCATTGTATTTTATCGATAAGGATTTGAATATAAAAACTATATTGGACATATCTAAAAGTACTTTTGCCAATAAAGCTATTAAGTCCTTTGCTTCGATTGGCAACAAATTATTTATTGCTACAGGATTTGGGTTATTAGTGTTCGACACCGAAAAAATGATTTTCCTCGAAACAGTAACTAAGTTGGGTTTCTTTAGTCCCGGAACCCAGGTAAACAAAGTATTTATCTCTGGAAATTTAATCTATTTGGCAACCAATGAAGGACTTGCCTTTAATAGCGTAAATGCACAATTGCAAAATCCACAAGGATGGACAACATTAAATGTCAACGATAAATCCATTCAATTTATCGATGGAATTGCCACAGACGAAGGTATTTTTTTTACTACAAAGAATGAAATCTATAAATTCCAGAATGAGTCGTTATCACTTGTTTTAAACGATCAAGTTGAAATCAAGAATCTAATCAATTTTAATGGGAAGTTAATATATACCACGGGCTATCAGATTCTGGATTTGCAAAAGAACCCAGTAGGCACCGCCCCGCTGTTCCCATGCAATAAAGTAATATTCGACAAAAACAATAATAAATCCAACGCTGAGCAACAGATTTATCTTTATCAGGAATTTGGGTTTGGCTATATCCAAAGTGGAAAACAATTGCAAATAATGCCCAATTCACCTATTACTAATTTATTTTGGGATTTGTCGTTCGACGATTTTGGCAACCTGTGGGTAGGAACTGGCAAAGGACCATCAAAAGGAATGATGAGATTTGATGGTAAAAAGTGGAACAACTATACAGTTGAATTAAACAAAGATATGACGACAAATAACGTCGTTTCCGTTTTTTCTTATAACGACAGTATATCTTATGCATCCACTTGGGGACGTGGAATTATGAAACTAATTTATCAATCCAACAAGATTGATTATTTAAACCGTAAAAACTCGCCATTATCGGGTATTGCAACCGACCAAGACTGGATTGTAATGGGCAAAATGCAAAAGGACAGCAAAGGTATTATTTGGGCAGTAAATTACGGCGAAACCTCATCTGGTCCATTGCTGATGGCAATGGATAAAAACGGAAAATTCTTCGACTTTGTGAACTGCCGTAATTCCACAGATCGCTGGTATCTGGATATGGTTATCGACGACAATGGTACCAAATGGGTTGCCTCGACTTTGGCCGGAGGCTTATTTTACCTAAACGAAAAAAATTCGTTGGAAAATGCAAACGACGATATTTGTGGAACACTCACAACATCGTCCTATCCAAATTTGCCAAGCAACGAGCAAACAAGCTTGGCAATCGATAAGAACGGAGTTATCTGGATTGGTACTCCTGAAGGATTGGCTTCGATCTATAATCCCTCGGCAATAGTATTGCAGCAGAAACCTATCGTAAGAAATATAAAAGCACTTTCTAAGCAGTCAGTAAACGATATTTATATCGATGCGGTGGACAATAAATGGATTGCAACCAATGAAGGTGTATGGGTTTTAAATTCCGATGCGTCCGAGGTTATTGCTCTTTTCGATAAGGAAAATTCCCCGCTTGCGACGGACAGAATAAGAACTATTTCGGGTAATCCCAAAGAAGGAAGAATCTACATTGGCACAGATATTGGTATGTTCGAAGCAGTTACATTATCGGTCGAGCCAAATGAAGAATATGAAATAAGTTGCTATCCACAACCATTTTCGCCAAGGACCGATTTGGAATTAGTTATCGATGGATTGGCCAACCAAAGCGAGGTTTGGATAACCACAACATCAGGGAATTTAATAAAACGGATTTCCACTAATTCCCGAAGAATAATCTGGGACGGAACCGACGAAAACGGAAATTTGGTCGGTTCCGGGGTTTACTTGATTAATTCACAATCCCGATTAACAAACAAGAGTTCCGTTCAAAAAGTAGCTGTTATTAATTAATGCTTCGAGATTTTGGGATAATCTATTAAATTTTACCAATACTTTTTATATGAATAATAAACTTTTCGTGCATATTTAGACTATCCAATATATTGCATTAATCAATATTGTATTAATCAATATTATAGCAATAAATACGTTTAAAAACCAAATAAAGGTAATTTATGAAAATTAAGCACAATTTATGAAAAAAATATCAGATTGGCCTGCAAAAGAACTTGCATATCAAATTGTTTTCCCAAGACTGAATATTACAGACTATGTTTTAAATGAAGAATATCGCAACAGAATAATAAATCTTGTTAAAAATGGCATATGCGGATTTTGTATTTTTGGCGGTAATATCGAGAATAATATCCGAGTTATCAATGAGTTGCAAATAAATTCCGAGATACCATTGCTTTTTGCAGGTGATTTCGAAAATGGCTTACCAATGAGATTGAGCGAGGGAACTGATTTCCCGCACAGTATGGCATTGGGCAAAATTAATACCGACTACACTACTCAAACCGCCCAAATGATTGCTATTGAATCGAAAGCAATAGGAGTGCACTGGAATTTAGCACCAGTAGTGGATGTGAACAATAACCCCAACAATCCCGTAATCAACATTCGCTCGTTTGGCGAGGATCCGATTTCTGTTTCGGCTCACACTCAAGCATATATTCAAGCAACTCAGAACGAACGTGTGTTGGCGTGTGCAAAACATTTCCCCGGACATGGCAACACTGCAACAAATTCGCACCTTTCGCTGCCGATATTGAATTTAACATTGGAAGAATTGCAACAAACAGAGCTATTACCCTTTATTTCTGCAATAAATTCTGGCGTTAGATCAATTATGTTAGGTCATCTGGCATTGCCTAAAATAGACGAAACTAATTTGCCGGCAAGTCTCTCGCGGAAGATTGTACAGGATATTCTACGAAATTTCCTGAATTTCGATGGTATAATAATTTCTGATGCTCTCGAAATGTCGGCAATCACCGACAATTACTCCCAAACACAGGTGATTCACCTATCGCTACAAGCAGGAGTAAATGTATTGCTAATGCCGGAAAATGCGGAAAGTTTTGTTGATGAATTAACTGGAATTATTGAACAAAACCCTGATTTTCGTCAGCATGCAATAGAATCGGTCGAATTGATAACAAAATCCAAGCGCTGGTGCGGATTGTTACCTCAGTATCAAAAATTGGATTTGCCCAATGATTTGTTTGTCCGTCATCCATATAAAGCATTAAAATTTGCCGATTTAGCACTCAAAATAATTGATGATGAACAATTGATACCAATTAAAGATGAACCAACTGTTTCGGTGTTTGCTCTTTTGCAGACTAACAAAGATTTCGACAAAGCAACAAAATTTGTTAAAATGCTTGGGGATGCAGTGGATTTCAATATGGATTTTGCATTTCTGAATGAAGAAATATTGCAGGAAAATATCGACGAATACAAACGATTAACCGAAGATTCCGACATTGTGATATTTCCGATATATGTTCGAGCTCGCACCTATGGCAACAAAGTGGCGTTACCTTCGGTTTTCAAGTATGTGATGGATGAATTATCCGAAGGAAAAAAAGTAATATCGGTTCTTTTTGGGTCGCCCTATTATTCCGACGAAATAAACTGTAATGCAAAAATTCTAACATATTCCGATAGCTATGCATCGATGGCAGCTATAGTTGCTCGCCTGGCTAACAGGGATTTAACTTGGATAGACAGATGAGAACATTATTAATTACCGGCGGAGCTGGATTTATTGGCTCCAATTTCATTCGGTTTGTGTTGAGTAATACCGATTATTTTGTAATAAATTACGATTTATTGACATATTCGGGAAATTTGGAAAATTTAAAAGATGTGCAAACCAACAACAGATATTCTTTTGTTAATGGTGATATTTGCGATAAAAACAAATTAAGTGAACTATTCGACCTAAACGAAATCGATGATATAATCAACTTTGCTGCGGAAAGCCATGTGGACCGGTCGATACTGGATTCGCAACCCTTTGTTCATTCCAATATAAACGGAGTGGTGGCTCTGATGGATATTGCCCGCAAATATGGAGTTTCACGTTTTTTGCAAATATCAACCGACGAAGTTTATGGCAGTGCCCGCCCAGATGAAACATTCGACGAAAATTCCAATTTAGTTCCCAATTCACCATATTCAGCAAGCAAAGCCGCCGCAGATTTGATGGTGCATTCCTACATTCAAACCCATAATTTCCCGGCAATTATCACCCGATCCTCCAATAATTTTGGCCCTTATCAATATCCCGAAAAATTTATTCCTTTAATTATCAATAATGCTCTGCAGAATAAAAAAATTCCGGTTTATGGAGATGGCTTGAACATTAGAGATTGGATATTTGTCGAGGATAATTGTCGTGGAATATTCGATGTGTTCGAAAAAGGCAAAATAGGTGAAGTATATAACCTTGCGGCAAATAATGAAAAAACAAATTTGGATATTGTTCACACAATTCTCAAACTATTGAATAAAAGCATCGAGCTGATTGAATTTGTGAAAGACCGCCCTGCCCACGACCGTCGCTATTCCATCAATGCCGACAAAGTGAAGAGCCAGATTGGATGGTATGTAGAACGAAATTTCGAGGAATCGTTGGAACATACAATTAATTGGTACATGCAAAATAAATCGTGGCTGGAATCCATTACTCACAAAACAAAATTTACTGATTATTACAAAATTCAGTACGGACTTGCTTAATTTTGAATTTTATAGAATAGTTAAATATGAAAGAAATATTAGAAAACTATCAAGATTTAATTAATTCCAAAAAACTCGTTGTTGGAGTTATTGGATTAGGATATGTAGGATTGCCAATTGCTGTTGAATTTGCTAAAAATGGATTCGTTACCTACGGGTTCGATACCGATGAAGGTAAAATCAACAAATTGCAGTCGGGCATAAATTATATACAGGATATCGAAGATGAACAGGTCGAGCAAGTGGTTGCTGATAAAAAGTTGTTTGCTACTCATAATTTTGCCGACCTACAGAACTGTAATGCAGTTTTCGTATGTGTGCCAACTCCTTTCACTCCAAACAAAGACCCCGATATATCTTACATTGTGTCCGCTTCGAGCTCTATCAGAGACAATTTGTTACAGAATCAGGTAATTATCGTTAAAAGCACAACATTCCCTGGAACTACCGAAAAATATGTAAAACCAATTTTGGAAGAAGCAAAGAAAATCGCAGGTGAGGATTTCTACCTTGCATTTTCTCCAGAGAGAATCGACCCCGGAAACAAAGTTTGGACAACAAGCAATACTCCAGTAGTAGTAGGTGGGATTAATGAAATCTCGACCGAAGTTGCTTCATTAGTTCATAATGTAGTTGTTTCGCAGATCAAGAAGGTGAATTCCCCAGCAGTTGCCGAAATGGAAAAATTGTTGGAAAATATTTTCCGAAGTGTGAACATTGCTTTGGTAAATGAATTGGCACAATTATGCGACAGGATTGGTGTTAACATCTGGGAAGTGGTAGATGCGGCCGCAACAAAGCCATTTGGGTTTATGCCATTTTATCCCGGCCCCGGAATTGGAGGACACTGCATATTAATCGATCCATATTACCTTGCTTGGATGGCACGCGAATACGATTTTGTTACTAAATTCATACAATTGGCAGCCGAAATCAATGAGGATATGCCCTATTATGTTAAAAATATGGTTATCAAAGAAATTGCCAAACAAGATGTAACAATCAAAACAGCACGGATTTTGATTTTAGGAATGGCTTTCAAGCGCGATGTGGACGATTTACGCCACTCTCCAGCATTAAAAGTAGTGGAGCTGCTCAATTTGGACGAAATCCAAAATATTGATTACTACGACCCATATATACCCGAAATCGTTGTCCACAACAAGAAATTGGAATCTTTGAAGGAGATAAATCCAAAAGTGCTTTCGAACTATGATATTGTAA
>CAYOPF010000025.1:4399-4612 GCA_964405755.1 uncultured Chloroherpeton sp. | reverse complement strand
GACTACAAGATGATAGTAAAGAATAGCAAAGTTGTTGTTGATACCCGAAATGCTTGCAAAAATGTGAAAAATGCTACAAATGTAGTATTGCTTGGGGATGGCAAATGAAAAAGGTAATTTCGGTGGTTGGAGCCCGTCCAAATTTTATGAAGATTGCTCCAATTTATCATCAGAGCAAGTTTGCTGATTTTAAGCACATTATTGTCCATACCG
>CAYOPF010000025.1:0-4389 GCA_964405755.1 uncultured Chloroherpeton sp. | reverse complement strand
ACAACACTATGATTATAACTTATCGGATAGCTTTATAGCTGCACTGGATTTGCCAAAACCAGATTATTTCCTAGGAGTTGGTTCTGGAAGCCATAGCCTACAAACTGCCCGTATAATGGTTGAATTCGAAAAAGTATGCATTGCAGAAAATCCTGATTTGGTGATCGTTGTTGGCGATGTGAACTCAACCATAGCTTGCGGTCTTGTTGCAGTAAAAATGGACATCAAGTTAGCTCATATCGAGGCTGGTTTGCGAAGTGGCGACAGAAGTATGCCCGAGGAAATTAACCGTATAGCAACTGATTCCATCTCCGACTACTTTTTTATTACCGAAGAAGATGCTTTGATAAATTTAAAGAAAAGTGGAATTAGTGAAGATCAGATATTTTTTGTGGGCAACACAATGATTGATTCATTAGTAAAAACGTTACCAAAAGTTGATGAATCGCAGATTTTAAAGAAATTAGCTTTAAAGCCCAAAGATTATGTATTAGTTACCTTACACAGACCAAGCAATGTAGATAATAAAGAATCATTGATAGATTTTTTAGATGTTTTCCGTCAAATTTCCAAAAGAACCAAAATTGTTTTTCCGATGCATCCGAGAACAATACAAAGAATAAAAGATTACAATTTGGATGTACTGTTTGAACAAATTGAAGGATTAATTATAACTGAACCAGCAAATTACATCGATTTTATCAAGCTTATGCAGAATTCGATGATGGTTCTCACCGATTCCGGAGGAATTCAGGAAGAAACAACTTTTTTGGACATACCTTGCCTAACATTACGAACAACAACCGAGCGACCTGTAACTATTGAACTTGGCACAAATATATTGATAGAACCAGAAAAGAGTTTAATCATTAATTCATTTAACTATGCAATGGACAATCCAATAAAACGGAAATCCATACCCCCTATGTGGGATGGCAATGCAGCCACTAGAATTATCGATGTTATTTCGAATAAGATATTATGTTGATTGTATAATTTTGTTTAATTTCGTTTTTTATTAATTAATAAATAATATATATGCAAAAATTGTTGCTAATAATCACTATTCTAATTTTACCGTATTTAGCAATATCGCAAACAATGAAGGGCGAAAACCCATTTGAAATTGAGCGACAATTGCAACAGGAATTTAGCAAAACTATCGGCGACGAGCTAATGAGAAGTGGAACAGCAATGCCAGTTGGAAATCCGATTTTACCAGAGCATTATGTTATAGGTCCAAATGATATTATTTCTTTAACAATAAACCCAGTTCAATCCTATCCATTAACTATCCAAGTTACACCTTCAACTTCTATTTTAATACCACGATTTGGAGAAGTTAATTTATCTAATTTAACTTTAAAAATGGCTAAGGATACTATTGAACGAATTTTAAAGCAAAGGAATCCAAATCTGAACATAGAATTAACTCTCACAAAATCGCGATTATCGTTAGTGAGTATCAAAGGAAATGTACTTTTCCCCAATACATACATAGTCCCTGCATCTTTTCAGGTATCATCGGCAGTCGATTATGCAAATAAAATGAATATGACCGAAATGTCGCAAGTTCAGTATTCTTCTATAAGAAGATATAATGAGCAAAACAAAGATAAATTCAAGGCGTTTTCGGAAGGTAAAATTATGCCAATTTCCAAGTATTATTCACGTAATATTATGTTACTCCGAAGCAATGGCGCTTCTGTGAATGTAGATATGGAAAAAGCTAAAATTACCAACGACCCAACCTACAATCCTTACATTCGCGAAGGTGATGAAATAATCGTTCCTTACGAAATGAATGATTATTCTCAAATTACAATTGCTGGCGAGGTAAATCGACCTATTTCCCTTCCATATAAAGAATATGATTCAATTTCCTCTTTATTGAAGTTCGGTTATGGATTTACTTCGAATGCCGATTTGAATAATATTAAATTGTATCAAGGAAATCAGACCATTAATCTTCGTGTGGATAATTCAGGTAAGTTGCTTTCGCCCGATGCACCTCTACATGCTGGTGCTGTTATTGTTGTTAATGCAAAACAAACATCGCAATCCAACCAACTTGGGGTGATATCGGTTTATGGTGAAGTAAAAAATCCTGGAGTCTATCTTTTCGAACCAAACAAATCGAAAGTTAAAGACATTATTGATGTTGCTGGTGGTTTTACAATCGACGCATATCTTCCATTAGCACGTATTTACCGTTTCAACAAAGATGACGAATACCAAATGGATATTTCAAGAAAATATAATGAATCTTTCCAATACAGTAACTTAACTCTTGAGGATACAACCCGCTTTCTGATTGATATGCATTATCCAAAAAATTATGTTTCGTGCGACTTCGATATGCTGTTCAATAAAAACGATGAAGACAATAACGTTGTACTTAGGGCCGGCGATGTGATTTATATTCCCAAACATCCAAAGCAAGTATATGTTTTCGGGCAAGTTAAGAATCCCGGTTATATAGAATTTGTTCCCGGACAATCAATGGACTATTATATTCAAAAAGCTGGTGGGTATGCCGAGGGAGCAGTCAAAACCCGTGCAAGAATTATTCGTGGACGAAATTTGGTATGGGATAAACCAGGCGAAGGAATCACAGTAAACGCTGGCGATCAAATCTATGTACCACGCGATCCAGATATCCCTGTTTGGCTTGAAATTCAAAAATGGGGTGCCTATGCAGCAATTGTAGGCGCTGCTGCCACTTTAATCAATATACTTTACTCAATCTATTTAAATTCAACCAAAAATTAGATTAATGAAATTATTGACGTTAGTTTTATGTTTCTTTTTTCTTTTGGCAACCTCCAATGCTCAAATCGAAGATGTACCTGTTTCAAATTCGGTTTATGAGTTTTTTATAAGATTAGAGGCAAAGGAGCTTACCGAAACTACTCCTATGTCCCATATTCCTTTACAAAAACAGGAAATTATTAATATATTGAGAAATGCGAGGGATAATCAAAAAAAACTGAGTGGAAATGAATTGCAGGTTTTGTCGAAATACGAAAAAGAGTTTGGCATAGTCAACGAGGAATATTCTTCCGTTTTTCCCTCTAAAACGCACTCAAATTCTATTTTCTGGAATGGTTTTATCGATAAATCCGAAAAAGTATTCTACAAATACAACGATCTGGTTGATAATGTTGATATTCGACCTCTAGGTTCGGTCGATTTTATATATAACCAAGGTGATAGTTCACGTCAAGTAGCAATAGGAACTCTTGGAGTGAAATTAAGCGGAACGATCGATAATAAATTGGGGTTTTATCTGCAAGCTACAAACGGACGTAAAATAACTGGCGACAAAGCATTAGCGTTTTACAATCCAGAGTATAGCAAAAGCTTTAAGTTTACTAATTTGGAAAGCGATATCGATTTAACCCAATCCCATGTTACTTATCAAAATGGCTGGTTTCGAGCAAAAATCGGCAGGATGGAAGAAAAAATGGGTGCAGGTTTGTTCCAATCAACTTTTATTTCCACAACATCACCGCCAATTGATGCGATTACTTTATCAGCTAATTTTTCGAACTTTAAATATACTTATTATTTGGGAAGTTTAATTGGGCTAATCGAAAGCAGAGAAACATTCGGAATTAATACAAAAATAGCATCTAAACTAATGAATCAACATCGATTTTCGGTGCGACCAAGTTGGGGCGAAATTGCCTTCTGGGAATCAGTTATCTACTCAGACAGAGGTATGGACATTGCTTACCTTAATCCACTTAGCTTTATTAAGTCGTTGGAGCATCAGTTGCACGACCGCGATAACTCCATTATGGGAATGGATTTTACCATTCGTCCAGTTGCAAATCTAATTTTTAAATCTACGTTTCTACTCGACGACATAATGTTCGAAAAAATTGGCACTGGTTACTGGAGCAACAAAACTGCATTTAATCTATCAGGTATGTATTCATTCGATTTCAACATAGACTTTGGGTTGGAATATGCACGAGTGGAACCTTATACTTTTTCGCATTTTAGCCCCAAAAACAATTACACAAACGACAATTTGCAAATAGGCTCGGAATTGCAACCAAATTCGGAACAATATGGATTGATGATGAATTATTGGTATGGTGAGCGTTTTCCTTTAAAGTTGGGATTAAAGTATATTCGACACGGTGCAAACGAATACGATAGCAGCGGGAAAATGGTTAAAAATGTTGGAGGAGACGCCAGATTTACCAGACGCGATCCGGATTTTCAGACAGGTTTCCCGGGCGATCCCTACGAAGTTACTTTTTTAGATGGAGTTTTGGAAAAAACATTATCGTTAAATCTTTCATTTGGGTACGAAATAATTAATAATCTTTATTTAATGGCATCTTGTCAATTTCTGAACACAAACCAAAAAACCGA
>CAYOPF010000024.1:0-26134 GCA_964405755.1 uncultured Chloroherpeton sp. | reverse complement strand
TTTGGTGGCTTTAAAGGTGGAAAAGGTATCAATACTGCATTAGGAGTATTCATAGCCATATCCCCTATTGATCTAGGAATTGCAGTTGCAGTATTTTTAATTTCCTTAATATTGTCTGGTTATGTTTCATTAGGATCAATATTGGCAGGTTTAACAGTTCCAGTATCACTTTTCCTTCGTTACAATCTTTTTAATGTTGACATCCCAGGTTATCACTTCTTGATTTATGCAACATTGTTCATTTCAATCATGGTTATTTACACTCATCGTACCAACATTAAAAGATTGATTAAAAGACAAGAGAATCATTTTGCCAAATTACAGCTGATAAAAATCAAGTTTATTATGCCACGAAACAAATCCTAATTTTCTGTTGCTCGATTTTAATACTAATAGAATCTCTGTTGTAGGAGCTGGAGGCTGGGGAACAGCCTTAGCCAATCTTTTAGCCAATAAGGGTATTGATATTTTACTCTGGGCTTACGAGCAAGAAGTCGTTGATGAAATTAATTCACTTCATACAAATTCTACTTTTCTCAAAGGTATTAGTTTAAACCAAAACATAAAAGCAACAAATTTACTAACCGAACTTTGCAATTTCTCATGTATTTTTTTATCCAGTGTTCCCACTCAACATATTCGTAATGTATATTCCAATTTCTATCCACAGAAAAGTGATTTGCAAATAATCAATGTTGCAAAAGGCATTGAGCAAATAACATATCATCGATGTTCGGAAATTTTTACAGATTTAGGAGTTTCCCAAGACAGATATGCAATACTTACTGGACCAAGTCATGCCGAAGAAGTAGCCCGTCAAATTCCAACGACTGTTGTTGTTTCATCTGAAAACTTAGAATTTGCTCTGTGGACTCAGAAAACTTTTACTGCAGATTCATTCAGAGTTTACACTTCAACAGATACAGTTGGTTGCGAATTTGGAGGTTCACTAAAGAACATAATTGCTATTGCTTCTGGTATTATAGATGGATTGAAATTTGGCGATAACACTAAGGCAGCGCTTATTACGCGTGGTTTGGCTGAAATTAACAGACTTGCTGTAGCATTTGGAGCAAATCCTCAAACGATGTCGGGGCTTGCCGGATTGGGCGACTTATTTGTAACATGCAATAGTCCTCATAGTCGTAATCGTATGGTTGGAGAGCTAATCGGCAAAGGACGGAAATTGAATGAAATTATCAATTCGATGAAAATGATTGCTGAAGGAATTGCTTCTACTAAATCTGTGTATGAATTGTCAAAGAAAATAAATATTGAAATTCCAATAATTGAAAAAGTATATGAAATACTTTACGAAGATTTAGAACCACGTTTAGCAATAAAACAATTAATGAACCGAAGCTCGAAAAATGAATTATGGTAATTTAACCCTCTATCAATTTTATCAAAATTGTTCTTTCTCTTGGTCCATCAAATTCTGCGAAAAAGATACCTTGCCAAGTTCCTAATATCAATTTATTATTTTCAATAATTATTTGAACACTCGAACCTGTTAAAATCGACTTCATGTGTGCCGCAGAGTTCCCTTCTAAATGCCGATAATCTGCTTTCCAGGGTATCAATTTATCGAGAATATTACTTATATCCGTGGGTACAGTTGGATCCGCATTTTCATTAATAAAAACTCCAGCTGTTGTATGTGGCACATAGACAACACATAAACCGCTTTTAATTCTTGAATTAGTAACTAAATTATTAATTTCATGAGTTATATCGATAAAATCATTTCTGCTTTTTGTTCTGACCCTGAAATTATTTAGCATTATCCGATTTCTCCCATTATCACAGGATTTTCCTCCTCTAATATTTGTAATACACTATCCAAATTTAATTTATTGATAATAAGAATTAATCCAATACCCAGATTGAAAACATGTTTCATTTCTTCTTCATCCACTTTTCCGATTTCTTGAATTAGTTTAAAGATAGCTGGTCGTTCCCAACTTTGCCAATTAATTTTCATTTTCAAATCGCCACGAATTATTCTTTTAGTGTTTCCAACAATCCCACCACCTGTGATATGTGAAATACCTGAAATTAAATTCAAATCTAACAATGGCTCAATAATTTTTAAGTAGGACCGATGAACCTTTAGCAGTTCGTCTCCTATTGTGTTTTCCAACTCATCTACATAGGTATCATAGGGAAATTTGGATGTTAATACATTCCTAGCTAAAGAATAGCCATTAGTGTGCAAACCATTTGATTTTAATCCAAGCATAAAATCGCCAGATTGAATTTTACTCCCATCGATAATTTTGTCTTTTTCGACAACACCGACTATTGTTCCTGAAACATCGTATTCTCCATCAGCATAAATCGAGGGCATTTCTGCTGTTTCCCCACCAATCAAAGAGCAACCATTTTCTACACAACCATTAACAAATCCTTCTATAACAGATGCGGCTATATTAGGTTCCAATTTGCCTGTTGCAAAATAATCTAAAAAAAACAAAGGTCTAGCTCCCGAGGTTAAGATATCATCAACACAATGGTTAACTAAACAATTACCAATGGTTTTGTGTTTATTCATCGCAAAGGCAACTTTCAACTTTGTACCCACCCCATCGGTGCTTGCCACTAAGATGGGATGCTTATAATTCGGAAACTTTGCATCGAAGAAACCACCAAAAAGTCCTATATCTGAAAGAACTTCATTTCGCAGCGTTTTTTTTATCATAGGCTTAATCAGATCTACTGTTCTTTCGCCTGCTTCAATATCAACTCCAGAAGTTTTATAATCCATATTTCTTCCATTTTAAATTACAAAATTAAGGAAATATATTTTTTAGTAATAATATTTTTAAAAATGATAACAATCTATTGTTTTTTTTCATAAATTTGAAAAAAAAATGGTATCAAAATGAAAATTTACTATTCTTTGATTTCAATTCTCATCACTTTATTCCTAATTATCTCATGCGAAACAACTCTAGGACCTAATGAATTAGGTGGTAATACAGATATCGAGCTCACTAAGGTTGGTAATGATTTTGGTGTTTCTTTTAGCATGAAAGATCAATTTATTCCTGGATTACAACAAGTGAAGGACACAGTAATTATTTCCAAAAATCAAGGTGGAATCGTAACTTTTAAAGTGGGTATGGCAATTGATAATCTATACTTGAAGCAGATAGATACTGCTCTTGGAACATTTAAACTATCACAAAGCGGCAAAACAAATTTAATTGACTATTACAAAGCAAAGTACAATGCAACTATCGATACAAGTGACAAAAGAAATTTAAGAACAAACCTGGAAATCAAATTGAAAATTACATCTGACGGTATTCAGGATTTTGTTCATTCCAAGGGCGATGAATCGAAACCTTACACTATTATGAAATATGGAAGTAAAATTGGTGATAAATACGAATTTACAAACAATCAAGGTGAAAAAATTGTCCGAACTGTTACAGCTGAGCATACAACAGAAGATTGGTCCTTAGGATTTTTGCAAGTCAAGACAATGCGGGTTGAGCAAGAAACTCCTACTGACCCAATAACAAAAAAAATCACATATATCGGTAATCATAAGTTTGGACTCGTTGGCTTAATAGTAGAAGCCAAAGATGGCAAAGTTTTTCAGGTTACCGTTTTGCCTTGGGCTGTTCTTTAATTATAGCTTTTTGCCTTTATAAACCCAGAACCAGATAATTATACCCGAAAGAATTGTTATTGCGATCAATAGTCCTGATAGTGGTACAATCAAGATGTAAAAGTCATTCACCAAGGCTTTAAATATTCTAGCGGTATGAAATTCCAACATAGCATTCCATAAGGACATTTTCGCATTATCAATTATCTTTGCTGGCATCTTGGTAAAAAATGAATTAGAGTTTAATGGAATTGCACCCATATTATAATCAAAGTAATATTCTTTTCCATTTTCATCAAATCCATAACCCGATACTGCAAATGCTCCGATGGGTGGACCAGATTGGACTATTGATTCGGCAGGTTTCTTTAACACGTAATCTAATACCAGACCTTCCTCGGGATACCATAGGAATAATCCAGCAAAAGAACCAACCAAAATACCTCCTGTTTCCATTTGTTCTAGAACATTTACTCCCATAACACTTATTGGTGGATGATTATTAATTTTCACTGGATTATCATGAAAGTTTTCATTAACAAAGTAAAGAGACTCATTTGTTGCAATTATCCATTTTTTACTTTCCTCACTCCAAGTAATGTTGCGTAATTTATCGAACCATGGATTATCCTGATCCAAATTTGTCATAGGTATCTGCCCTACTTTTTCCTCTGCAATCAATATTAATAGTGGTGGCCTAAGAAAAATCCCTGTTAGAGCAGATATTAATAAAATGATACCCAGCCACAAACCAAGTTTGTTATGCCATTTTAGGTTGAATTTTAATGAGTGTTTCTTTTTAAATAATAGTTTGGGTTTCTCTTTTATTTTTTTGAATGTTTTTGGATAATACCATTTAATCAGTCCACTAATTACTAAAAAAATGAAAACTATACCTATAAAATCCATAAACAATTTTCCAGGCATACCAAATACCTCTCCACTGTGAATTTGCCAAAGAGTTTCGAACAAACTGGTCTCTTTTTTGTAATTGCTTGGTTCGGGAATTTGGATTGTGTCATAAACCTTACTTTTTGATGTCTCCTTTATTGCTATGATATTACTCCTAGTTAAAGCATAGACTATTCCGTCTTTTTCTAGCAATTTAACAACTCTTTGTTCTTTGCTTGGTAATACCACTTTTTGCCATTCACCTATTTTATTATTGAATTTATAGAAACCCATTAGCGTTCCAGCATAAAGATTACCATTCGAAGTTTCTAACATTGAATGTATGTTTCTATTATCAGCTCCTTTGGGGAACCCTTTATTAAAATCTTGAAACTGCTTTCCATTTTTCTTCCAAATTCCTATGTTCCCATAATTAAAAGTTCCTTTCGTCGAGTGTAATATCGACTTAACGGAAGCATTGTTCCAATTCATATATTGATAATCAAGCGGCATCCAATTTCTTGGTATGTCGATGAATGAAACTTCTTCGCGATGATTGAGAATAATACCCGAAAATGCAAAATTTAATACAAAAATTGTAATAATCAATCCAATCCATCTATGAATTTTTCTCCAAGTTTCTCTAAATGGATGATTGGATTTTAGTTTTTTTGATTTTGATTTTTTATTTAGAATTTCTTTTTTTTTACCTAAATTTATATTTCTATTAAGGATATTTTCATTATTGAACATAATAATCAGATTTATTTATCTTATTTAATACAAAATTACAAAAAAAATTACTAATTTTGTATTAAATTTATTAAAAGTAGATGACTGTATTATTTTCCAGAAAAGCTGAAATTGCAATAAAAGCAATATTATACCTTTCCACCAAAGAAATTGGCGAAATATTGGACGTAGGAATTATTGCAAAAGAATTACAAGTACCAAAACTTTTCACTGCAAAAATTTTACAAGAACTTGCCCGAGCAAAGCTAATAGGATCTAAAAAGGGAAAATATGGTGGGTTTTATAAAACAGACGCTTCTATGAATACAAAAATTATAAAAATCATCGAAGTTATCGATGGTTTGGATATTTTTAGTAAGTGTTTATTTGGCTTTCCAAATTGTAGTAATGAAGAACCCTGCCCTGTTCACTCATTTTGGGGAGAAATTCGAGATAAATTATTTTTAATGTTCAATGAATTATCCTTGGAGGATCTTAAAAATGATTCGCTGTTAAAAATTGACTTTTTAAATAAGAATAAATAACATCTATTGGATTATTTTCTCAAATTTATCTAATTTTGTATTTTTTTAAACAATTAATGTTCGATAAAACTAGTAAATTAGAATTAATAAAAACAAGTTCTCATAAGAATGGTATTGCAAAAAAATCCACTCTGATAAGTATTATTATACCTACATTTCAAGAAGAAAAAATAATATCCTCTCTTAAATCAATATATTCGCATGAAATAAAATCTGAATATCATTGTGAAGTTATTGTAAGCGATGGCGGATCTACCGACAATACAATTGCACTCGCAAAGGAATTTGCAGATAAAATTGTTGAACACAAGGCTAATCACAGACAAACAATTGCTGAAGGTCGAAATAAAGGTGCAGAGGTTGCCGAAGGTAATATACTAATTTTTATCAATGCCGATACATATCCAGCCGATTTCCGCGAATTTATCGATTCAGTTTATAAGTGGTCTCAGAAAAGTATGAATTCATACGGGGCAATTGCATGTTATGTTAGTGGATTTCCTAATGAGATAAATACAAAAGATAAACTTTTCTATTTTTTACACAATAACTTCGTTAAAATATTAAATGTAATAAAACTAGGAATGGGTCGTGGTGAATGTCAAATTATAAGGCGAGATTTATTTTATAAAGTAAATGGTTACAATCCTAATATTGTGGCTGGGGAAGATTTTGATTTATTTCGAAGAATGTCCAAATATACAAAGATATTAATGAATTCCAAATTTTTAGTTTACGAATCACCAAGAAGATTTCGGAAGTATGGATATTTAAAGACAATCTGGTTTTGGCTGATAAATGCTTTATCAATTATATTTGCTGGAAAGTCTTATTCAAAAGAATGGGAAGCTATAAGATAAAATTATTTATATTAAATAGGAATTAAAATGAAAATTCATAAATATACCAAAAAACAAACAGTAAACACTACTCTCGAAAAAGCTTGGGATTTTTTTTCAAATCCATCTAATTTGAGCAAAATTACCCCTGCTGAAATGAAATTTGAAATTACAAGTGTGGTGCCACCCAAAATTTTCCCAGGGTTGATAATAACATATAAAGTCAGTCCACTAGCATTTTTGCGTGTAGGCTGGGTTACAGAAATAAAACAAGCTAAAGAAAACTCTTACTTTATAGATGAACAAAGATTTGGGCCCTATAAGTTTTGGTACCACATTCACATATTTCGCTCAGTACAAGATGGTATTGAAATGGAAGACATAGTTTATTTTGGATTACCATTTGGACTTGTTGGAAATATATTTGGTTCAAAATTTGTTAGAAATCAATTAAATCGTATTTTTGAATATCCTGAAAAACAAATATTACAACTATTTAAATAGGCAGATTATTCTATAATGAACGAAAAAACAGATATTTTTCTTTTAAGCAAGACAAAGAAAATTAAGGGCAACCGGAGACTAGTCCGCGAAAAAGTTTTGCAAATACTCTATACACTAGAAATGTCTGAGGACTCATCACTTCAGATGATATTCGATCATATTTTTAATAGAATATTTAAATTTGACGACAACTTTGAATCTAAAACAGATAAATTATTAAAACCGGATGAAATAATCGAACTTGAAGCTGACTACCCTATCGAATGGGATAATGATGACCGTGAATTTGGAATCCAATTAATGAATTACTATTTGGAATTGAAAGTTCTTTTTACTGAATTAACTACTACTTTTTCTAAAAATTGGGAAATGAATAGAATAGCCCCTACCGATAGAATAATAATTGGAATAGCTGTTTCTGAATTCATAAAATTTCCTGAAATACCTATTAAGGTAACAATCAACGAAGCTATCGAATTATCCAAAGAATTTTCTACAGAAAAGAGTGCACACTTTATAAATGGTTTATTGGATTCTATTAAAAAACATCTTGTTGACGAGAAGATGATAAATAAAGTAGGTAGAGGCTTGATTGAATAAAGGTAAAAAAATATGATTGGGGAAATTGCAGCATTAGCAACTGCATTGTTTTGGTCTTTTGCTACTATTTTTTTTACATTTGGTTCCAAAAAAGTAGGTGTAATACAACTTAATATCGACAGATTATTTTTTGCATCCCTATACTTGTTTGTTACCATGATTATTATTGGTGTAAATCCCCAAATAACAGAAAAGCAAATATTCTGGTTAGTAATTAGCGCAATAGCTGGGCTGGTACTTGGAGACACATTTTTATTCAAGGCATTTGCAGAAATTGGCCCAAGATTATCTTTACTTATTATGTCCTTTGCGCCACCTTTAGCAGCAATATTAGCATTTGTATTTTTAGATGAGATTTTAAACATTTGGGCAATAATTGGAATTACAGTAACAACTGCAGGTGTTTTTCTTGTTATTTTGGAAAGAGGTGAGGACAATAAAATCACGATAAATAACAAATGGGGTTTCTTTTGGGCATTTTTAGGAATGCTAGGTCAGGCAATTGGATTGATTTTTGCAAAAATTGCATTAAAGGAAGCTGATATTAATCCATTTATAGCGAGTTTTACAAGAATTTTCTCTGCATTCATTATATTGCTTCCATTAGGTTACATAACAAAAAGATATAAATTCGGGTACGCTCCGTACAGTGGTATTCCCAAGGCAATATTAGCCCCTACAATTGGTGCAATACTTGGTCCTTATCTTGGCATAACTCTTAGTCTAATTGCAATTCAAAATACTAAAATAGGAATCGCATCTACATTAATGGCAACAACACCAATTCTAATGTTGCCCATATCTCATTATTTCATGAAAGAAAAACTTAACTGGCAATCAATTGTGGGTGCTATCGTTGCTGTATTAGGTATTTCTATTCTATTCTTAAAATAATCAATTCCCATTTGAATAGTAAATTCAACGTATTGAAATTAAAGTATTTTTCTTTTAATTTCATTTTAAATGTAAATGAAATAGTTTCAAAAAAAATGGCTGCCTTTTTGAGACAGCCACGTTTTGTGATTATATAAATTTGTTATTCTTCTGTTTTAGGTTCATCCTTTGCATCTTCAACAACAGGATTATTTTCAGTTTCTTCGACTAATGGTTCATTATCTGTTACTTCAGTAGTCAATTCAACTTCCTCTTCTTTTGGTTCTTCTTTTACAACTTTAGCAGTAATATCAGCTAAACGAACAGGTTCCGTATTTTTAATTTGTATAACTTCCTGATCTTTCTTCATTTCCTCGAAAGCCTCGTCAATACTTGGATAGAAATTAACTTCCTGCTTCAGATATGCTTCAGTTTCGCTTTCCATACTTGCAATTTCTTCTTGCATAGATTCTGTCTTAACATCAAATGTGGTGTATTGATCAGAATTAGGAACAGGATGCTTGGTATTGTATTCCTCAATAATTTTGGATTCTTTTCCTCTCAAAGCTTCTACAGCTGAGAGAACAATTTTCTTAGCTTCTTTATCAAACTCAACTACTTTAAGAGGTAAATTGTCTTCTAATTTGAAGTATTCACTAATCATTCTAACAGGTGCAAAGGATAATTGAGATACAGGAACAAAACCATCAACACTATCAGGTAATTCGACTATAATGCCTTTCTCAATTATTCGAACTATTTTACCAGTTGTTTCTTCGCCAACTTTATATTTGTTTTCTAAGAAATCCCATGGATTGGATTCAACTTGCTTGTGTCCTAGTGATATTCTTCTTTGATCTAAGTCAATACCAATAACCTTGATATTTAATTGATCGCCTTTCTTAACATATTCGCCAGGATGACGAATTTTCTTTGTCCATGATAGGTCGCTGATATGAACTAATCCATCAACACCTGGTTCTAATTCGACGAATGCACCAAAGTTTGTAATGTTGCGAACAATACCGTTGTGTTCACTATCAACTGGATATTTTTTCATTAGGTTTTCCCATGGATCTGGTAACAATTGTTTCATACCCAAAGCTAATTTCTTGTTTTCTCTATCGATATTCAAAACAATAGCTTCCACATCTTGTCCTAAAGAAACAACTTGTGATGGGTGTTTGATATGTTGAGTCCATGACATTTCGCTAATGTGTATTAACCCTTCAATACCTTTTTCGATTTCAATAAATGCACCATAATCAGTTAAGCTAACAACTTTACCAGCCACTTTTGTTCCAAGTATATATTTTTCGCCAATTGCATCCCATGGATGAGCAGTTAATTGCTTCATTCCTAATGAAATTCGTTTCTTGTCCTGATCGAAATCAAGTATTACTACCTTTACAGCTTGATCTAATTCAACAATCTCAGTTGGATGGGTTACGCGTCCCCATGATAAGTCTGTGATATGTACTAACCCGTCAACTCCACCTAAGTCGACAAAAACACCGAAATCGGCAATAGCTTTCACTACACCTTCGAGTACTAAACCTTTTTCCAACTTGGACATTATCTCTAATCTTTGTTCGCTTAATTCTTCTTCCAAAAGTATTTTGTGGCTAACTACTACATTATAGTTTGTGTGATTGATTTTAACAATCTTTATGTCGATGTTCTGACTAACCCAAGTGTCAAAATCTCTAACTGGTCGAATATCAATTTGGGAACCTGGTAAAAATGCTTCAATACCCAACAAATCTACAACCATTCCACCTTTAATTCTTCGTAATATTTTAACAGAAAATGTTTCTTGTTTATCGTGAATTTCGAGAATTCTATCCCATATCTTCATAAAGTCTGCTCGACGACGAGAGAGTACAACTCTTCCAGAAGAATCTTCTAATTTTTCAACATAAACTTCAATTACTTCTCCAACTTTATAGGATTCTGGATTTATTAATTCTGCTCTTGGAATAAAACCATAAGATTTAAATCCTACATCAATGATTATTTCATCTTTACTGAATTCTACGATTTTTCCTTTTACTAACTGTTCTTCTTTAATTTCTTCAACAGAATTATCGAGTAAAAGTTTGAATGCATCTGCATCCATCTCCAATTGGTCAAAGCCTGAATCTAGTAATTGATCTACTGTCAGATACTTTGGCTTGTTTTGTTTTTCGGAATCAATCACATTACTAATGATTTCTTGATTTAATTCCTCCATTGTGGCTCCTTTTTTGTGGTGTCATCGGAGTGAACACCATTTGGTTTAGTTAAACATTAGTTAATTATAGAAATGCAAAATTACTAAAAATCATTAAATTATTAACTATCTTATATATTTTTCACATATTTTTAATATTTTTTTGTAATTTAAAATTCTCTTTTTTGAATTTTTTATGAAAAAAATATATTTGCTCAAACTTGTTTCTATTTATACAATAATAATTCTAACCTCGCTCCAATTTTGTGTTTCCTCAGATAAGCAAAAACCTAACACAACAATATTGATATCCTTGGACGGGTTTCGTTATGATTATCTCGATCGTGGCGTTACGCCAACACTTGCAAAAATTGCAAAAGATGGAGTTAGGGCAGCTTACCTACAACCTGTTTTTCCTTCATCAACATTCCCAAATCATATATCCATTATTACTGGTCTTTACCCAACCAATCATGGAATTGTTGCAAATAAATTTATCGACACCAATTCCAATGAAATTTATTCAATAGGTTCTAAAGTAGCAGCTGATCCAAAATGGTACTATGGTGAACCCTTTTGGCTAACTTGCAAAAAAAACAATGTTGTATCTGCTTCATATTTTTGGCCGTCGAGTGATTTGAATGACTCTTCCAGAAACCCAAATTATTTTGAAAAATATGAACATAAACGGGATTATTTGAAGCGTGTAAATGGTGTCTTTTCATGGATTGATTTACCTGAAAAGCTCAGACCTGCTTTCATAACATTATACTTTGATTCCCCAGACTCATTCGGACATAGTAATGGAACTAATTCGAGTGAACTAAATAAGAAACTTGCAGAATTAGATTCTGTGATCAATTACATGATAAAAGGCTTAGAAAGTAGAAATATCCTAAAATCTACCAATATAATAATTCTTTCCGATCATGGAATGAAAGATTTCAATATCAATACAGTAATTAATACGAAAAATCTCTTCCCGGCTTACTACGCCGACATCATTAACAACAGTTCATGCCTCTTAGTTTATCCTAAACCTGGATACGATGATTCAGTAAGAATATCCCTATCTAAACATTCACAAAACTACAGATTTTATCATAGCGATAGTTTGCCAAAAATATTTTCAGTTGGTCCAACCTCCCGTTTAGGCAAATACGTGGTAATTGCTGATTGCGGTTGGATATTCACCGAAAAGACAGAATGGGATAAAAAATATGTTGCCACACATGGATTTGATAACCGTTGTTTGGAAATGCAGGGTATTTTTTTTGCTGTTGGACCAGACTTCAAACAATCCTACAGCTCGATTGGACTTAGGAATATAGATGTCTATCCACTTTTATGCAAAATATTTAATTTTGACATAAATCATGAAATTGACGGAGATTTACAAAAAATCGAACACATATTGAAATAAATTTTTTTTTAATTTTGAATTTTTAAAAAGTGTAACTTATGTTTTTTATTGCTGGTCCTTGTTTGGCAGAATCTTGGGAATTGCTCGATAATGTTGCAACTGAATTAAAAAGTGTTGCAGAAACTTTGCAAACTGATATTATTTTCAAAGCGTCTTATAGAAAAGCTAACCGTACCAGTGTTAATTCTTTTTCGGGAGTTGGCGACGAAATTGCTTTAGAGTGGCTTTCCGAAATCCAAAGGAAATATAACCTTCAGGTTCTCACCGATATCCATTCTGTGGAAGAAGCAAACTTAGCAAGCAAATTTGTTGATATATTACAAATTCCAGCTTTTCTTTGCCGTCAAACCGATATTTTGATTGCCGCAGGGGAAACAGGCAAGATTGTAAATATTAAAAAGGGACAATTTGCATCTCCTAATGTTTTGATAAATGCTGCTAAGAAAGTTGAAACAACTGGCAATAAACAAGTTTGGATCACTGAAAGAGGGACTTTCTTTGGATATAATGATTTAGTTGTCGATTTCAGAAGTTTAATTATACTTTCTCAAGCGGGATACAAAATAGTCTATGACGCAACACACAGTTTGCAAAAGCCCGCAATTGGCAACGAATCTGGTGGCTATTCGGAATTCATTACAGATTTAGCTCGTGCTGCTGTAGCAGTTGGTATTGACGGCCTTTTCTTCGAAACTCATCCTAATCCAAGTCAAGCTGCTTCGGATAAGGAAACTCAATTACCTTTGGAAAAAGCAAGTGATTTCATCAACTCTATGATTAAATTGGATAAATTTGTAAAAAATTTATAAATTTGTATTTATTCTGGTATTCATTTGAAAATAAGATACTTAATATTGATTTTTCTTATTCCCATAGTTTTTACTGCTTGTGGGGGTGATTCTATTGAGTATCAAAAAGCTTTAGAAGAAGAGGCTACAGTCAAACCCGATCAATTAGCAAATTTCATCAAAGTTAATTTTTTCGAAGATGAATGGACCAAAGCCATTTTAACTTCAGATAGAGCCGAAATCTATTTCAATTCGCAACAAACTAAATTGATTGGAAATGTTGTTGTTGAATATTTTTCTAAATTTTCTGGAAAAAGACTTAGTAAACTTACTTCTGATAATGCTTCTATTGATGATAATACCAAAGATATGATTGCTTGGGGCAAGGTTGTTGTCTGGTCGGATAGCGCCAAAGTGAAATTAGAAACTTCCAGGTTGAATTGGAGCAACGACAAGCAAATTGTATTTACCAATGAAGCAATTAAAGTTACTACTCCTTCAGAAATAATCAACGGATATGGATTTGAATCTGATTTAAATTTCTCTTATTATAAAATTATTAAAGTTAGTGGTGTAAAATATGAAAAAGTATCTGATAGCAGGTAATTGGAAAATGAATTTTACCTCGAACGAGGCAATTTCTTTTGTAAATGAACTGAAATCGCATCTTTCGAATCTCAATCTAGAAAATATTGACGTTCTTTTATGTGTTCCTTTCACCAATCTGCATCCGATTAAACCCCTTTTGGATCATAATTTGTTCCATTTGGGTGCTCAGAACATGCATTACGAATCGAAGGGCGCCTTTACAGGTGAGATTTCCCCCTTTATGTTGCTCGGTGCCGCCTGCGAATATGTAATTTTGGGCCATAGTGAACGTCGTCAGTTCTTTTTCGAAGATAATGAAATTCTTTTAAAGAAAATTAACACCGCTTTGAATCATAATTTGATTCCAATATTTTGTATTGGTGAAACATTGTCGCAAAGGGAGGCAAATCAAACTTTCCAGGTGCTCGAAAATCAATTAAATTTGCTCCATCAAGTTCCGAAAGATCTCCTTTCGAAGATAATTATTGCATACGAACCTGTCTGGGCTATTGGAACGGGATTAAATGCCACCAATAAGCAAATCGAGGAAACCCATCTATGGATAAATAATTTCCTTTTTAGTCATTTTGGCGTAAATCTAAAGATTTTATACGGCGGAAGTATGAACGATGGCAATGCAAAGGATATTTTGGAGACCAAAAATGTTTCCGGTGGGCTCATCGGAGGTGCTTCTTTGAAAGTTCCGCAATTTCTTAACATCATTAAAACTGCTATTGACCTCTCTTTTCAAGGAAAATAGATGAAAATGACTCTTCCTAATATCCTTAGCATGTCAAGATTAGTCATTTCGTTTTTCTTTTTTATGTTTTTTATTTCTAATGACCCATTTTTGCAGTTTATTGCCCTCATTTTGTTTGTTTTTGGGTCGATTACTGATTATTTTGATGGATATTTTGCTCGAAAATATAATCTTTCAAGTAAGTTAGGGAAATTTCTGGATCCGCTTGCCGATAAATTCCTTACTATTTCGGCATTTTTATCCTTCGTTTTGCTCGATTTGATTCCGCTTTGGATGCTTTTGATTATTATTGGAAGGGATTTGATTACAACTTTCATGAGAACGAATTTAAATAATCCCATTATAACTTCTTTTGGGGCAAAACTAAAGACGATGTTTCAAATGATATTTATATTTTCCTCCCTTGTGATGATTGTTTGGATGAATTCTTTTCCGGATTCATCCATTTCGTCCTATTTTAATGTATTATTACATTCATTTTACTACGATTTGATGATGTTTGCTATCGTTTTAATAACAATTTGGACCCTTTACGATTATCTTCGTGCAAAATAATTTTTTATAATACTATTTTAAATGTTCCTTTTGCATAAATTGTACTAAAATTCTTTGAACTTATAAGGGAAATATCAAATTCTCCTTCGATATTGCTTTCTGATACTTTATTTATTATAAATTTTCCTTCGGAAGAATAGTATTCGTTTCTGGGAATATCTAAATTATTAACGACTATTGTCATAAATCCTTCATTTTTGCCCAAAGCAAATTGTGGAACATCTCCTATTACTTTGATTGCTTGGTATTCTCCTTCAATAATATCTCCTCCCGACATATTTGCAACTATAAATGCTATATCGAAAGGTAATTTCTTGTTGGGAGAATCTGTTAACAAACCAATTGTGGCTCTTTCCGGAAGCTGGGGATTTTCTATTCTTGCCCATTGGAGTTCTTCTACTTTATAATTGCCTGTTATTAACTTGTTTTCGCCTTCAATTTGTACATTTATATATGATTTTACATCTTGAGAATATATTTTTATATTAAATGTAATAATAAATATACCTAATATTGCTAATAATGTTTTCATTTTATCTCCTTTTATCAATATAATATAATAATTGCTTTACCATCGTGATCGCCCGAACTTGTATTTGCATCATTTATCTTATTTTTTTAATCATAAGGACCCATATTTTTGGCATTTGAATGTAAAGTGAAGTATTTTACAAGTGTATCTCTTGCTTTTGAAAATGAAATATAGTTATGAGAGATTCCTTTTTCACGACTTATAGATGCAATCCACATAAAATACTTTGATTTGGGGTATGGACCAAATTTTCTTGCATGATTATTACTAAAAATCCACATAAAATCAGAAAGAGCCATGTCCTTTTGATTCGGTTGTTGCCCAAAAAGGATTTTATCCATCTCACCAAGATATCCACCCGTGTGTCCATATCTTGATTTAAAACCAATTTTAGTCATAATTGCATGCAATTTATTTATTGTTTAATCCTTATTTGTTGAATTTTTATCAATTAGGATTAAATTGATGGATTCGATAATACTTTTACCATCAGGGAGTTTTCGGTTAAGCCAATTTGCATACGAAATACTATCAGATTGAATCATACATGGATTAATTTTAGGCATATTTACTAAAATGTCCTCCATTTCTGAGTCATTTATTGTTGTGCTGCTACAAGAACAAATCAGAATTGATAATATATATAATATTATCATGTTTTTTTTGTTATTTTTCATATAAATCCAAATTATTTTTATACAAAATTATATAATATTTATTCAATTATTAATTATAAATGAATATTTTAGACTCACGTTGCCTTCCTTTTGAATTGTTTTGCCTTCCTTTTGAGTTAAAAGGACGTCATTTTACTTTAGGTTTGCTTCCCATTGATTCACGTTTGTATCACATTGTTTCACGTTGAAATTAATCTTTGTAATATTTGTATTTATTTATTATATATTTAGTTTGATACATTTTATTATCATCCAAATATATAATAAAAGGGTCTATAAATAAAAAAGATTGATTCGCTTTTTGTTTAAAAACAGCTGAATCAATCTTATTATCATTTAAAGAGAGGTTGTAGGCATGTTATTCTGAAGGTCCAGTCATATTTTCTGGACGAACATAACGATCAAATTCTTCTTCTGTGAGCAATTTTAATTCCAAAGCGGCTTGTTTTAAAGTTAAATTATTCCGATGTGCATGTTTAGCGATTTTAGCGGAATTGTCGTAACCTATAAATGGATTCAAAGCGGTTACAGACATAAGAGTATTGTGCAAATAGAAGTCGATTTTGTCCCGATTTGGTTCAATTCCGACCGCACAATGTTCGTTGAACATCAAAGCAGAATCGGAAAGAAGGCGAACGCTTTGTAAAAGATTGTAAATGAGAACGGGTTTGAATACATTTAATTCGAAATTGCCCGAAGCACCAGCGAAATTGACTGCAACGTCATTGGAAATGACTTGAATTGCAACCATAGTCATTGCTTCTGATTGAGTAGGATTTACTTTTCCAGGCATAATAGACGAACCGGGTTCGTTTTCGGGTATATTTAATTCTCCTATGCCACAACGCGGACCGGAAGCGAGCCAACGGATGTCGTTAGCGATTTTCATGAAAGCAGTTGCGACCGATTTTAAAGCGCCGTGGGCAAAAACTAAAGCGTCGTGGGCTGCTAATGCTTCGAATTTGTTCGGAGCGGAAACGAAAGGAAGTCCTGTTAATTCGGAAATGACCGAAGCGGTTTTCTCGGCAAACAAAGGATGAGTGTTGAGGCCTGTTCCGACAGCAGTTCCGCCTATAGCGAGTTCGAAAATACCCGGAAGAACAATGTGAAGGCGTTCCAATGCCATGTTGAGCTGTTGAACATAACCGGAAAACTCTTGTCCCAAAGTTAAAGGAACCGCATCCTGAAGGTGAGTACGTCCCACCTTGATGATATGGTGGAATTCCAAAGCTTTTTGATGTAAAGTATCACGAAGTTTGGTTATAGATGGAATGAGATGGTTCACAATTTGTTCGGCAGCGGCAATATGCATAGCAGTGGGAAATGTATCGTTGGAGCTTTGGGATTTATTTACATCGTCGTTGGGGTGAATTGGTTTCTTGGAGCCCATTTCCCCGCCGGAAATTTGTATAGCACGATTGGAAATAACTTCATTTGCATTCATATTGGTTTGAGTTCCACTTCCGGTTTGCCAAATTGAAAGAGGAAAATGAGAATCTAATTTACCTTCGATAACTTCATCGCAAGCTTGGACAATAAGATTCTTCTTTTCGTCCGATAATTTGCCTAAATCATGGTTAACGATAGAAGCGGCTTTTTTCAAAATACCAAAAGCACGGATAATTTCTCTGGGCATTCTTTCAATACCAATCGCAAAATGTATTAACGAACGAGCGGATTGTGCTCCGTAGTAAAATTCGTCTGGAACTTGAATTTCACCCATTGTATCTTTTTCGATACGATAAGACATAATTACACCTCCTTAATAAAACAAAATTCTTGAATCAATAGAATAAATTCCTTTTTCACTTGCAATGAGCGGATTTATATCCATTTCGGTAATTTCGGGGAAAACAGCAACCATTTTCGACACTTTAAGCAAAATATTGATTAATTTATCTTGATCAATACCCTTTTTACCACGAATTCCTTGTATAATTGGATGTCCTTTGATTGATTTTATCATCCTTTCGGCTTCTTCGGAATTAATTGGACACAGAGCATTCGAAACATCCTTAAGAACCTCGACAAAAATACCTCCCAACCCAAAGAAAATCAAATGTCCAAAGTCTTCTTCCTTTTTAATACCAACAAAAAGTTCCGTTCCGCTAATCATTGGTTGAACTAATGCACCCGAAGCACCTTGTATTGACATTATTTTGACGAACGCTACTTTAAGTTCTTCTGAACTTCTGATGTTAAGAATAACTCCACCCACATCAGATTTGTGAACTGGACCAACAACCTTCATAACAAGAGGATAGTCGAAGTCGATTCTTGAAAGAATTTCCTCAAAACTATTTCCGGTGACTTCAGGCAAGCGTGGAATTTGGAAATAATCGAATAATTGTGAAATCATTTCGGGAGGAATAAATTCACCTTGATTAATATTACTCAGAATTTGGTTTCGGAAGTTAGAATCACTTTCAGAAATGATATTTTCAAATGATACAACAGGCGTTGGTGTATTATAGACTTTCGCAATTGCATTAGCTAGATTAGCTTCGTCTGGAAATAACGTCCTACCCAACGAAATAAAATGTGCAGTTTCCTTTTTTGCCTGAACAGGTGATGGCAAAACAGGAAAGATAGGCTTGTTGCACTCTGTTATTTTTTCATCTAAAACATTGTAAACCTCGGTAACATCGAATAAACCAGGAGTTCCAAAAATTACAACACTTCCATCGATATTATCGAAATGATGATCAACATAATCTAAAATTATACTTAATTGTTCAGCAGTACCAGTAGCTAAAAAATCAATTGGATTGGCTACTGAACTGCCGTAAAATAATTTTGAAAGCAACTCTTGGGCTTTCTCTCCTTCAATTTTAGGTACATTCATTCCATTTTTTTGCAAAGCATCCGTACACAAAATCCCGGGACCTCCTGCGTGAGTAACTACAGCAATATTTTTACCTTGCAATTCTTTGTATATCAATACGGATGCAATAGTAATCAATTCGTCCCGACTATAACATCGTATGATACCCGCTTTACGAAACAAAGCATCAACAGCAGCATCCGAGCCTGCAAGCGAGCCCGTATGGGACGATACAGCTCTCGAGCCAGCTTCGGTTGTACCTGCTTTAACTGCTGCAATTCTACATCCTTTTTTAATCAAGGATGAAGTATGTTTTAGAAATTTTTGAGGATTATGAACTTGTTCTATATAAATTAACTTTACTTTCGAGGACTTTTCGTTGAAAGAATTATCCCAATATTCCAGCACTTCTTCTACTCCAATTGTGGCACTATTGCCAACAGAATAAATACTGGAAAACGGCACACCTCGCTCGATTGCAGTTTCCAGAATAAAAACAGCAGTCGCACCAGAGCCCGAAACAAAATCGCAACCATTAGTTAAAAGAGAAGGAATCGGACCAGCAAACACTCCAGCATAATTTGTATTTAAAACACCAATGCAATTTGGACCTATCAAACTTGCTTCGTATCTTCTAATAATATCAGCCAATTCTTGTTCCATTTTTTTACCATCCTCGCCCACCTCCGAAAAACCAGCTGAAAAGATTATGAATGCTCGAGTGTTCTTGTTTGAGGCTAAATACTCAACTGTTTGGTTCACGAATTTTGCAGAAATAGCTAAAATTGCCAGTTCACATTCGGGAATTTCCGACACTTCTTTGAAACATTCTAATCCTTGGACATTACTTTCTTTAGGATTTACTGGATATAATTTACCTTGATAATTAGTAGAAAGTAGATTTTTAAGTGCTTTGCCGCCTGGCTTTGTTTCATCATTAGAAGCACCAATTAGTGCAATACTTTTTGGTTCAATTAAATAAGAATTAATCATTTGAATTTTAAAATTTTAAAAAACTCAAATTACAAATTTGTACAAAAAGAGAATGTATTTTTATAGATAATTTGTACGCAAATAAATCAAAATGAACATTTCACAATCATTGATTTCTGATTGGGGGCTGTGATCAATATTGCTATACTTTTGTATATCAATTAAATAAAATCATCGAATAAAATTAATCGTCTTGAAAAGAAAATAAAGGATGAAAGCAATGAAAATAAAAGTATATAAAGCAGAAAACAGAGGAAAAGCAGATTATGGTTGGCTTAAAGCAAATTACTCATTCAGTTTTGCCAACTATTATAACCCCGAAATGCACAATTTTGGCAAATTGAGGGTTTTGAATGATGATTACGTTGCACCATACAAAGGTTTTGATACACATCAACACGATAATATGGAAATAATAACTATACCTCTTTCTGGGGCTTTAGAGCATATGGACAGCATGGGTACAGCTCAAGTTATCAGAAAAAAAGATATTCAGTTTATGTCTGCGGGTTCAGGGCTGTTACATTCGGAATTTAGCGCCTATGGCGATGGAATGACAAATATCTTGCAAATTTGGATATACCCAAAAATAAAAAATATCGAACCAAAGTACCTTCAAATTACCTTAAATCAGGAGAATCGTAAGAATAAACTAGATACATTTATTTCTCCAACAGAGAAAACACCTCTTACAATAAATCAGGATGCATTCCTATCACTTGCTGATTTGGACAAAGATATCGAATTAGAATATAAAGTTAATATGGAAGGAAACGGGGTATATATTTTTTTGATAGAGGGTCAAGTGGAAACTGAAAGCCACTTACTTGCCAGAAGAGATGCAGTTGGAATTACAGATGCCCAAAACATAAAATTAACTGCAAAAGAAAACTCTGAAATAATGTTCATAGAAGTTCCAATGAAATAAAATAATAATTTTAGTGTTACTTGAAATAGTTACTTTTTTAGCAACAATAATATTGATACAAAAAAACATCAAGATTTTCATTTTCTTGATATAAACTGGTTTTTTGAAAAAATATTCTAAAACTTTTATATGTTGTTTACTTCTTTCTACTATTTCCTTAAATGATCTATTGCAGGGGCAAAAAATTTAATTTAGGAATTATTAAAACATTTTTGAAATAAATTGTAGATTAAAAATTTTAAACTTGTTAAAATTTTGAGATAAAACATCCACAACATAAAATTGAAGCGTTACATTTCGATCAATCGAGTATTTTAAACCAATATTGAGAATCCTATTTACAGGTAACACTTTTTTATTGTATGCTCCATTATAATCGTATTCAACCGCTACTGAAACAAAATTATTTAATGTATGTTCTACTCCAAAATAGAAATTTCCTTTTTGGTTAGGATTAAATTCTATTGGCACATTTGCCCCAAGGTGAACTCCTAATATTCCTAATTGCCAACTAAATGCTTTGCTTAAAACTAAAAATGGGCCAATTGAGTGATGATATTGTTCGGTAGTATTTATCTGAATATCAAGAAAATTCTTACTATCAAAACCAATCATCATTGCAGGATAATATTTACCTTCGTCAATAAATCTATATTTTACTTTGATGGATGGATAATCCTTAAAACTTAGATTACTCTTATTTCCTAAAAATTTTTCAAATGCAATCGAAGCTCCTATAGATAAGTTTTTTATTAACAAAGTTTCAAAAGACAGGACAAATATTTCGTTTCCGATAAAATCCAAATTAAACAATTGATTATTGTTCACCATTCCCGCGGTCGGATATAAAACAATTTCTTGAGTTTCGTAATTATAACTCCGACCAGCACTACCAGCAGATAAATCCTTTGCGAAAAAAAAACAAAATAAAAAAAATAAAGCAAATTTGTAATTTTGCACACTACCCCCCTTCGAATAATTCAAAATTAAAAAGATTTTTGTATTCATTTTAAAATAAATTGAAATATAATTCTTTTTCAATAATTTAGAATTTTAAGAAATGTAATGAATAGAATAGTTGTTATCATATTATCTTTAATGGCCTTCTCGTGTGCAATTTCCAAAAACGATGCTACCAAATTTTATTTTTCGAAATTTGAATTTTTTTATATAAAAAATGGGGATAATTTTAACTTTTATTTCATTTTCAATCCCATTTATTCCAAATTAAAAGATACAATTAAAATTGATAAAATCAAGTTGACATTTACTTCTAAGGACTTAAAAGAAAAGGTTGGAATAGATCTCGAAAATGTTTTTTCTACTAATTACCCAAACTCAGATAATTCCTTTCAACAAACAAGGATTTACTACGGGCAACTAACAACGATGGATTTAAATGGAATTAATCCCGAGGATATTACAGTAGAAGCAGTTGCTACTACCAAGAAAAGCAAGATTATTAGAAAAGACATATTGTCTTCGCTAATGCTCCAGCCCAATTATACCAAATTGGAATTTCTAAAATTATATCCTAAAATTACCTTGATTTCTAACGAAATAATGCAATTTGATTTATTTGCAATTAGAGTAGTACCTCATTCCGGGGAATATTTACCTTCAAGTGAAGTATTACGGGTTGAATTATACAACTATCAATCTGCAAAAAGGATTAGTTCGAGCGATGGGAAGAACTTTCTTCAGGTTATTACTGAAGTAGAACCAATAGTAGTTGGTGATTACAAAATATTTTCAACACAAATAAATTTGTTGAAACAACCAATATTGGAACGAAATTTGATAAAATATATCATTCCTGCAGTACCTAATAATTATGTAGTCGAATTAACTTTTTGGAAAGATAAATGAATTATGAACCATTAATGAAACGCGCTCTTGAACTTGCCCTACGCGGAATTGGATATGTAAGTCCTAATCCACGAGTGGGAGCAGTAATTATCGACAATAATGGCAATATTATTGCCGAAGGATGGCATAAATTTTTCGGTGGACCTCATGCCGAAGTAGAAGCAATAAACATGGCCAATTTACCTTCGTTTGAAAATCATACCTTGATCGTAACAATGGAACCTTGTAATTTTTATGGGAAAACACCCCCATGCACCGACCTGATAATCGAAAAGAAATTCTCGAAGGTAGTAATTGGAGCATTAGACCCCAACCCAAAGGTAAATGGTCAAGGTGTCGAAAAATTAAGAAGCGCAGGTATTGAAGTAATAACTGGTGTTTTAGAAGATGAATGTAACTATTTAAATAGATATTTTGCTAAATTTATAAATCACAAAAAACCATATATCATTCTAAAAGTTGCACAAACAATCGATGGCAATATTGCTCTGAAAAATGGCCAATCTAAATGGATAACATCTGAGGAATCTCGATTAAAAGTTCAAGAATTAAGAATTGATATCGATGCAGTTTTAGTAGGCAAAAACACAATTCTCATGGATAATCCATTTTTGACCGTACGTGATTTTGATGCACCAAATCCTAAAAAGGTAATTTTAGATGCAGAATTAACCCTCCCATTAGATTTGAATATTTTCAAAAATCCCCAAAGAGAAAGTACAATTCTGTTTTGTTCCAAACCTGCATCCAAATCTCGAAAAGCCAACACACTGTCTCTCGCTGGTATTAAAATTGAACCAATTGCAAATAACGAATTTGGATTTTTGAACCTAAACGATGTTCTAAGCATACTATCCGAAAAGTATAATATAGCTTCTTTGATGGTAGAAGGAGGCTCGCAAGTTTTTACATCCTTCATTAAAGAGAATTTAGTTGATGAGTTTCATATTTTTATTGCTCCCAAGATTCTGGGAGCTGGACTACAAGCATTCAGCCATTTAATGATACCCTCAATTAATCAAGCTTCGGAGTTGGATATTATTAGTTTCGAAAAAACTGGCCCTGATTATCATATTACAGCCAAGCTTAAAAATAAATCATAATTATTTGGAAAAAATGTAAATTATTAAGAAAAGTTTTCGTAATTTGCAAGATTATACAATACAAAAGAGGAAAAAATGTTTACTGTAATGGCTATTTTGATAATGATAGTCGCTGGATTATTGATACTCGTTGTTCTATTACAACCAGGAAAAGGAGACATGTTAGCAGGAATTGGTGGTGGTTTGCAAAGCAATCTGACATCTATGTTTGGGAGCAGACGCACAATGGATTTATTGATGAAAATTACAATCGGTTTTGCAATTACCCTTTTAGTCCTAACCGTTGCAACAAATAAATTTTTCGTTGGTCGTAGCGAAAACGCTCCAAAACCTCTGATTGAAGGTACTGCATTACCTCCAGCTGCACCTCCAGCAGGTACAATGCCAATACCAACTACTCCTCAGCAAAACAATCCAGAAAAGAAATAAACTCATTAAATTTTTAATTAAAAAAAGTGGAATTTCGGTTCCACTTTTTCTTTTTTATTTTTTATATGATATTACTGAATTAATATTATTCAATATTTTCAATCTCGAATAAAATGTCATTTTTTGCTATTGAATTTCCTATTATTGGTTTGATTGAAATAATAATCCCACCGACTGGACTTTTTATAGCATTTTCCATTTTCATAGCTTCGATAATAAGGATAGTTTCTCCCTTTTCAACTTTATCATTGATATTTTTATTAATCTTTACAACTAATCCAGGCATAGGAGCTTTAATTATATTTGTTTTCGATCCACTTCCGGATAATGTCGTCATTTCTTTTTTTATTGCTGAAAAACTATCAATAATATCGATATCGAACCAGCGGTTTTGACAATTCAACTGTATTTGATTATTATCTTTTCTTAATCCCACAATAACTTTTCGACCATTAATTTCAATTTCATAATAATCATTAGAAAAGCGTTTTAATACTTCAACTTTATTTTCATCGTTATCTAGTAGAACTATGTTATCGATTGTATTATAATTAAATTCCAGATTTTCAATTTTTACTTTATTTATAATCATTACTTTGCTCCTACAAAAATCTTCTTATATTTAAATTCATTTGTTTCCAGCTACTAACGATTTTGTTATTTTCAACACCAGATAAATTGCATTGCGGTTTATGGTTTTCTTTGAAAAAAACGGCCAAAGCGGCAAGTAATTTTTTTTCTTCCACAGAAAGACTTGGTAAATCTGTACTTTCGAAAATTGTTGTTAGAAAATTAGTGGTATAGTTACCTGATACAAACTCAGAATGTCGAAGAACAGACTTATGGAACGGAATATTTGTTCTAAGACCACCAATTGCAAGCTCATCCAAAGCCCTAATCATTTTTTTTATTGCCAAGTCTCGGTTACTTGCATATACAATAAGTTTTGCAATCATTGGGTCGAAATACATTGTAATTTCATTATTTAATGAAACACCTGAATCCAGCCGAACACCATTCCCTTGAGGTTCTTGATAATAAAGGATTTTCCCGATATCCGGCATAAAATCATTATATGGATCTTCGGCATTAATTCTACATTCAATTGAATGACCTTTCCATTGTATATCGCTTTGTGTGAAGGATAATGGATTGCCCATTGCAATCGATATTTGCTCGCAAACTAAGTCTATACCTGTTACCAGCTCAGTAACAGGGTGTTCAACCTGAAGTCGGGTGTTCATTTCTAAAAAGTAAAAGTTTTTATCTTTGTCTAATAAAAATTCAACTGTTCCTGCATTAATATAATCAACAGCTCGAGCTGCATTAAGTGCAACCATGCCCATTTTCTGGCGTAAATCCACATCTAATACAGTTGAAGGACATTCCTCAACCAATTTTTGATGTCGCCTTTGCACCGAACAATCTCTTTCTCCGAGATGAACGTAATTTTTATAAGCATCTGCAATTAGTTGTATTTCGATATGTTTAGCGTTTTCGATAAGTTTCTCAATATAAATTGAATCGTCTTTGAAAGAATTTAAGGCTTCCCGTTGAGCAGACTCGAAACTCTCCGAAAACTCTTGTTCGTTTCTGACAATTCGCATTCCTTTACCACCACCTCCTGCAGCAGCTTTTAGTAAAACTGGATAACCAATTTCATCAGCTATCTTCTTCCCGTGTTCTTGGTTTGAGATTGGCTCCAATGTACCAGGAACAATTGGCACTCCATAGTCGAACATAATCTTTCGTGCTTGAGTTTTACTGCCCATTGCTCGAATTGAATCGGCTTTGGGACCGATAAAAACTATACCATTTTTCTCGCAAGCTTCCGAAAAATCTGCATTTTC